>NZ_JBFBGK010000052.1:0-53836 GCF_040684615.1 Streptomyces sp. NPDC089919 | reverse complement strand
TCCCCCTGTGGGGGGTGGCGGTGGGGGGTGCGGCTTTCGTCACCTCCGGGGGGGGGGGGGGCCCCCCCCCCCCCCCCCCCTCTCCCGTGTCCTGCGTGCGTCAGCCGGCCAGCAGCTGCTTCACGACGGCGGCCACCCGGCCGCCCTCGGCCAGCCCGGCCACCTTCGGGTTCACGATCTTCATCACGGCACCCATCGCGCGCGGGCCCTCGGCGCCGGCGGCCTGCGCCTCGGCGACCGCACCGGCCACGATCGCGGTGAGCTCGTCGTCGCTCAGCTGCTTGGGCAGGTACTCGGCCAGCACTTCGCCCTCGGCGCTCTCGCGCGCGGCCTGCTCGGCCCGGCCGCCCTGCGCGAAGGCGTCGGCCGCCTCGCGGCGCTTCTTCGCCTCCCGGGTGATCACCTTGAGGACTTCGTCGTCGGAGAGCTCGCGCGCCACCTTGCCCGCGACCTCCTCCTTCGTGATCGCGGCGAGGGTCAGGCGGATGGTGGCCGAGCGGAGCTCGTCACGTGCCTTGATGGCGGTGGTGAGGTCTTCCTGCAGCTTGGACTTGAGCGTGGTCATGGGTCGAGTCTGCCAGGTGACGGCCGGGCGGCGCCCGTCGGTTTCGGCGTCTGCGACGATGGGGGCATGCGCGCGCGTTACGGAATCCCGCTGAAGGTCACCGCCGGAATCGCCGCCGTGGGGGCGGCCGGAGTGGCGTACGCCGCCGGCTTCGAGGCGAGGTCCTTCCGGCTGCGCCGGGTCACCGTGCCCGTCCTCCCCAGAGGGATGCGTCCGCTGCGGGTGCTCCAGGTCTCCGACATCCACATGGTCCGCGGGCAGGACAAGAAGCGCGCCTGGCTGCAGTCGCTGGCCGGGCTGCGGCCCGACTTCGTGGTGAACACCGGCGACAACCTCTCGGACACCGAGGGCGTGCCGGAGGTGCTGGACGCGCTGGGCCCCCTGATGTCCTTCCCGGGCGTGTACGTCTTCGGGTCCAACGACTACTACGGCCCCCGGCTGCGCAACCCCGGCCGCTACCTGATCGAGAAGGCCCAGGGCCGGCACGGCCTGAACGGCAACAAGCCGGTGGTCGGCGCCGTCCACAACCCGTGGGAGGACATGCGCGACGCCTTCGACGCGGCGGGCTGGGTGAACCTCACCAACACCCGCGGCCGGCTGAAGCTGCCCGACCTCGAGCTGGCCTTCACCGGCCTGGACGACCCGCACATCAAGAGGGACCGGTACGAGCACGTGGCCGGCGGGCCGGTGGCCGACGCGGACTTCTCGATGGCCGTGGTGCACGCCCCGTACCTGCGCACGCTCGACGCCTTCACCGCCGACGGATACCCGCTGATCCTCGCCGGGCACACCCACGGCGGGCAGCTCTGCATCCCCTTCTACGGCGCCCTGGTCACCAACTGCGACCTGGACACCGACCGGGTCAAGGGGCTCTCCCGGCACGAGCTCGCCGGCAACCGCTCCTTCCTGCACGTCTCGGCCGGCTGCGGCACCAACCGCTTCACCCCGGTCCGCTTCGCCTGCCCCCCGGAAGCCACCCTGCTGACGCTCACCGCGGCGGAATGACCCGGCGCCGGAGCCGCCCCGGAAACCGGATTTCGTCTCAGCGCGAGGGTCCGCTAAAGTAATCGATGTCGCCACGGCAGCAAGACCGCCCGGCGGCGATCGGGGTGTAGCGCAGCTTGGCAGCGCGCTTCGTTCGGGACGAAGAGGTCGTGGGTTCAAATCCCGCCACCCCGACTTCGTAAGACCAGATCAGGGGCCTGATCCACTCAGTGGATCGGGCCCCTGAGTGGTTTCCGGAACAGGAGTGATCCCCTTGTCCGCAGCCGACCCCGCTGCCGCTCCGCCCGTGCGCGTCCTGCTGGTGGAGGACGACGAGCTGATGCGCCGGTCGTTCGCCGTCGCCCTGGAGCGGTACGGGTACGCGGTGCGGGTCGCGGCGGACGGGCTGACCGCGCTGGAGACCTTCCGCGAGGAGCCCTTCGACCTGCTGGTCCTGGACGTGATGCTGCCCGGTCTGGACGGCATCGGGCTGTGCCGCCGGGTCCGGGAGACCAGCCTCGTACCAGTGCTGATGATGTCGGCGCGCGGTGACGGGCTGGACGTGGTCGCCGGGCTGGAGGCCGGCGCGGACGACTACGTGGTCAAGCCGGTGGACACCTTCGTGCTGGTGGCCCGGATCCGTTCGCTGCTGCGCCGGGCGACGTACCCGCCCGCGCCGGCCGGCGGTCCGGAGCCGGCGGGCGGCCCGGAGCCGGCGGCCGGGTCCGCACCCGCCGGCGACGAGGGGCTGCTGGTCTTCGGGGACCTCACCCTCGACACCGGGGGCATGGTGGTGACCGTCGGCGGTGCCCCGGTGGCCCTCACCCCGACCGAACTGAAGCTGCTGCTCGAGTTCGCCGCCCACCCGGGCATCGTGCTGGAGCGCCACACCCTGCTGCGCAACGTCTGGGACTACGGCTGGGACGGCGACAGCCGGGTGGTGGACCTGTGCGTGCAGCGGCTGCGCAAGAAGCTGGGCCGGGACCGGATCGAGACGGTCCGCGGCTTCGGCTACAAGCTCCGCCGATGAGGCCCGCCGACCGCCCGGGCCGGCTCCGGCCCTCCCGGCTCCCGCTGCGCTGGAAGATCGCCGCGTTGGCCGCGGGCACCGCCTGCCTGGTGGCGGCGACCGTCGGGGTCCTCGTCCACCTGTGGACCGCGGACGACATCCGCAGCCGGGCCGAGGGCGACGCCTTCAACGGCGTGTACGCGGCCATGGACGTCTACCGGCGGACCGGCACCCTGACGGACGGGGCCCGGCTCGACCCGCCGGACCTGCCCCTCGCCCTCCGCAACCCGGCGGACGGGGCCCGGCACACGGCCTGGGACGGGCGCGTCGACGGGAACACCGGGCCGACCGCCTGGGCCGCGCAGCGGACCGGCGGGCCCGGCAGCCCCGTGCTGGCCTTCGAGGTCAACACCAACCCGCAGCGCTACGGCCTGCGCCGGCTCGACCGGGCCATGGCGGTGTCCTCCCTGGTCGCGCTGGCCGCGGCGGTCCCGGTGGCGGTCCTCGCCGCCGGGCTGACGGTCCGTCGGCTGCGCCGGGTCTCGGAGACCGCCGGCCGGATCTCGGCCGGGGACCTCGACGCCCGGACCGGCCCCGACGCGGGCGGCGACGAGGTCGCCGAGATCGCCGCCACCGTCGACCTGATGGCCGACAGCCTGGGCCGACGGCTGCGGGCCGAGCGGCAGTTCACCGCGGACGTGGCGCACGAGCTGCGCACCCCGGTCGGCGGCCTGCTGGCCACCGCGGACCTGCTGCCGGCGGGCGAGACGGAGGACCTGCTGCGGGCCCGGGTCCGGGACCTGCGCGGCCTGGTGGAGGACCTGCTGGAGATCTCCCGCCTGGACGCGGGGGCGGAACAGCCGGTCAGCCACCTGGTGCCGCTGGGCGCGGTGGTGGCCGAGGCGGTGGCCCGCACCGGCCTCGACACGGAGGTCTCGCCGGGCCCGGACGACGCCGACGCCGGATCGCGGGTGGAGACCGATCCCCGGCGGCTCGAACGGATCGTGGCCAACCTGGTCGTCAACGCGCACCGGCACGGGGCCGGGCCGGTACGGGTCTCCGTCTCGGGGCGCACGGTCGTGGTGCAGGACCACGGGCCCGGCTTCCCCGCGGAGCTGCTGCGGGACGGGCCGCGGCGGTTCCACACGGGGGCGGCGGAGCGGGGTGGGGGCCATGGCCTCGGCCTGACCATCGCGCTGGGCCAGGCCCGGCTCCTGGGCGCCGACCTCAGCCTGGCCAACGCCCCCGACGGCGGCGCCCGGGCCACCCTCCGGCTCCCCTGACCGATCGCCCCCGGGCCCCACGGGGACGGGCGTCGATACACAGTGGAGCCCCTGTCGATACACGGTGGTTCAAGGGGCGATACGTCGGGCGGAGAGCGTGGGGCGGTACGCATCCGCCGTCCGAGGAGCTTCTGTGATCGCCGATCCGTTCGTGCCGCGTCCGCGGGCCGCCGCTGCCGTCGAGGGGCTGACCAAGGTCTACGGGCGGGGGGACACCCGGGTCGTGGCGCTGGACCAGGTCGGGGTGGCCTTCGGGGAGGGCGAGTTCACCGCGATCATGGGGCCCTCGGGCTGCGGCAAGTCCACCCTGATGCACTGCGCCGCCGGGCTGGACTCCTTCGACTCCGGCTCCGTCCGCATCGGCACCACCGAGCTGGCCGCGCTCGACGACCGGCAGCTCACGGAACTGCGCCGGGACCGGATCGGTTTCATCTTCCAGGCCTTCAACCTGCTGCCGACGCTGACCGCCCTGGAGAACATCACGCTGCCGTCGGCGATCGCCGGCCGCCGCCCGGACCCGGAGTGGCTGGACCGGGTGGTCGCCATGGTCGGTCTCGGCCGGCGGCTGGACCACCGGCCGGGCCAGCTCTCCGGCGGACAGCAGCAGCGGGTGGCGGTGGCCCGGGCGCTGGTGTCCCGGCCCGCCATCGTCTTCGCCGACGAGCCGACCGGGAACCTCGACTCCCGGGCCGGCGCCGAAGTCCTCGGCTTCCTGCGGGACTCGGTGCGCGAACTGGGCCAGACCGTGGTGATGGTCACCCACGACCCGGTCGCCGCCGGCTACGCGGACCGGGTGGTCTTCCTCTCCGACGGCCGGCTGGTCGACGAGATGGCCCGGCCCACCCCGGACCGGGTGCTCGACGTGATGAAGACCTTCGACACCGTCACCCGCACCGGCTGAGACCCGTACCGGCCCGGCCCCACCACCCCACGTCCCGAAAGCTCCCCATGCTGCGAACCGCCCTGCGCAACGCCCTCGCGCACAAGGCCCGTCTGCTCATGACCGTGCTCGCGGTCTGCCTCGGCGTCGCCTTCGTCACCGGCTCCCTGGTCTTCGCCGACTCGACCACCGCCGCCTACCGCGCCGCCCTGTCCAAGGACTACGCGGACACCGCGGTCACCGTGAGCCCGAAGTCGTCTCCGCAGGGCCCCGCGGGCCCGGTGGTGAACGTCCTCGACGACGCGCTGGCCGCGAAGCTGGCGGCGGTGCCCGGGGTGGCCGCGGTCCGGCCCGTCGTCGACGGCTCGGTCACGCTCGCCGCCAAGGACGGCACGCCGCTGCGCGCCGACGAGATGATGGGCAAGCTGGCCGCCGGGTACGTGCCGGGCGCCGACGGCACCGACCCCCGCTACCCGCTGACCGCCGGCCGGGCCCCCCGGGGCGGCGGCGAGGTGGCCCTGGACCGCACCACGGCCGCCGCCGGGAAGTACCGGCTCGGCGACACCGTCGTGCTGGCCTCGGACGGCCCGGTGCTGCGCCTGAAGCTGGTCGGCCTGGTCGACTCCCGGGACAGCCGGGTGACCTCCGGCGGCACCCTGGCGGTCTTCGACCGGGCCACCGCGCAGAAGCTGTTCGCCGCCCCGGGCCGCTACACCGGGATCGACCTGGTCGCGGACCCGGGCGTCGGCCAGAGCGAACTGGCCGGGCGGGCCGCCGCCGTGCTGCCCGCCGACCGGGCCGAGACCACCACCGCCGGCGCGCTCGCCGCCCAGCAGTCCGTCTTCGTCGACACCAAGACCAAGAGCTACGCCCGGCTGCCGCTGCTCTTCGCGGTGGTCTCCCTCTTCATCGGCTCGTTCCTCATCGTCAACACCTTCACCATGCTGGTCGGCAGCCGGAGCCGGGAGATCGCGCTGCTGCGCGCCATCGGCGCCACCCGCCGCCAGGTGGTCCGCTCGGTGCTGGCCGAGGCCGCCCTGGTCGGCCTGGCCGCCGCCGCCCTCGGCTTCGTCCTCGGCCTCGGGGTGGCCGCCGCCCTGCCCGCACTGCTGGGCAGCACGGACGACCTGCTGCCCGCGGGGCCGCTGGTGATCGGGCCGACCGCGGTCCTGGCCGCGCTGGTGGTGGGCGTCGGGGTGACCGTCCTCGCGGCCTGGCTGCCGTCCCGGCGGGCGGCCCGGATCGCCCCGCTCGAGGCGCTGCGCAGCGTCGAGCGGCCACCGTCCGCGGTGGTGTCCCGGCTGCGGGGCGCGGTGGGCGGCGCGCTGCTGCTGCTCGGCGGCGGCCTGCTGCTGTCGCTGCGCGGTGCCGACAGCGCCACGGACGAGAACCTGCAGACCGCGCTGTTCGGCTGCGGGGTGCTGGTGACCGGCCTGCTCGTGCTGGCCCCGCTGCTGGCGGGACCGGTGGTCCGGCTCTTCGGCGCGGCCACCGGCCGGTTCGGCGTGGTGGCCGCGCTGGCCCGGCAGAACGCGCTGCGCGACCCGCGCCGGACCGCGGCCACCGCCGCCGCCCTGATGATCAGCACCGCGCTGGTCTCCGGTCTCGCCGTGGTCGGCGAGTCCTCCGGCCGGGCGCTGGACGCGCAGGCGGCGGCCGGGCTGCGCGCGGACTACGTGATCGGCACCCGCAACACCACCACCGCCGTGGACGCGCGGGCGCTGGCCGCGGTCGCCGCGGTGCCGGGCGTGGCGACCGCCTCCGCGGTGGCCGACTCCACCCTCTCCACCGGCGGGTCCGTCCGGGGCGTCTCCGGAGTCGACCCGAAGACCGTCGGCGAGGTCATGGCGCTGCACTTCACCAGCGGCTCGGCGCAGCGGCTCGGACCCGGCCGGATCGCCGTCTCCGAGGGCTTCGCCCGGGAGAACCGGCTCAGCACCGGCGCCCTCGTCCGGGCGTCCATCGGTCCGGGCCAGGGCGACCGCACCCGCTCGTACACGGTCGTCGGCGTCTACCGGGACAACCCCACCGCCCAGGACGTCCTCGCCGACCGGGCGGACGTCCAGCGGTACGGCTTCCTGCCCGGCTCGGTGCAGCGGATCCTGGTGCGCACCGGCGCCGACGCGCCCGCGGACCTGGCGGGCCGGCTGCGCACCGCGGTGGGCGGCAGCCCGCTGGTCAAGGTCCAGGACCGGGGGCAGCTCGTCGCCGAACAGGCCGGCACCGCCGGGGACCTGATCACCCTGGTCTTCGGACTGCTCGGCATCGGCGTGGTCATCTCCGCCCTCGGCATGGTCAACACGCTGGCCATGTCGGTCGCCGAACGCACCCGGGAGATCGGCGTGCTGCGCACGGTGGGCCTGGACCGGGCCGGGGTCCGGCGGATGATCCGGCTGGAGTCGCTGACCGTCGCCGGGTACGGCACCCTGCTGGGCCTGGCCGCCGGGGTGTTCGGGGCCTGGCAGGTCGGCGCCCTGGCCAACGGCGCCATCCCCCAGTACGCCTTCCGGCTGCCCTGGGGCACCCTGGTGCTGGTGGTGGTCCTGTCGCTGACCGTCGGCGCCGCCGCCGCGGCCCTGCCGGCCCGCCGGGCCGCGGCCCTCAGCCCGCTCGAGGCGGTCGCGCAGGGCTGAGGCGGGCGCGGCCTCAGCCCCGCGTCGGGGCCGGCACCTTGAGCGAGCCGTAGCGGTCCATCCGCTGCCAGCGCAGCCGGGTGCCGGCCAGCGCGGTGCACACCGACTGGATGACCACCAGGTACATCAGCTGCCGGTAGACGAACTGCTGGAGCGGCAGGCTCCACAGCGGGCCCGGCCGTTCCCCGTCCAGCCGGAAGGCGTACAGCCCCATCAGGACCTGGAGCAGCAGGAAGGCCGTCCACAGGCCGAGGATCCGCACGGGGTCGAGGAAGACCAGGCCGTAGACAGCGAACACGTCGACCACCGGGGCCAGCAGCGGCAGCAGGACCTGGAACACCAGCAGGTACAGCAGGCCCCGGCGGCCCAGCTTGCCGGACTGGCCGCCCTGGACGAGGGCGCCCCGGTGCTTCCACATCGCCTGGAGGGTGCCGTAGCACCAGCGGTAGCGCTGCTTCCACAGGGCGCCCAGCGAGGCCGGGGCCTCGGTCCAGGCCGTGGCCCGCTCCTCGTAGACCACCCGCCAGCCGTCCCGGCACAGGGCCATCGTGAGGTCGGTGTCCTCGGCGAGGGTGGTCTCGCTGACCCCGCCGACCCGCAGCAGGGCCGACCGGCGGAAGGCGCCGACCGCACCGGGCACGGTGGGCATGCACTCGGCGAGGTCGAAGAGCCGCCGGTCCAGGTTGAAGCCGACCACGTACTCGATGTGCTGCCAGCGGCCCAGCAGGCCGCCGCGGTTGACGACCTTGGCGTTGCCGGAGACCGCGCCGATCCGGTGGTCTGCGAAGGGCTGCACGATCATGCGGACCGCGTCGGGCTCGAAGACGGTGTCGCCGTCGACCATCACCAGCAGTTCGTGGGAGGCGGCGGCGATACCGGTGTTGAGGGCGGCCGGCTTGCCCGCGTTGGCCTGCCGGATCACCCGGACCCCGGGCAGCGCCAGGGCCTCGACCAGGTCGGCGGTGCCGTCGGTGGAGCCGTCGTCCACCACGACGACCTCCACCGGGTGGTCCGAGGCCAGCAGCGAGCGGACCGCCGCCTCGATGCCCGCGCTCTCGTTGTACGCCGGGACGATCACGCTGACCGGTTCGGTGACGGGGGCGCCCCACGGGCCGCGCCGGGTGCGCACGTGCCGGCGGGCCGCCAGGACCACCGCCGCGCCCCGCAGCACGCTGATCGCGCCCGCCGCCCACAGCAGCCAGGACAGCGCCGCCAGCGTCCAGTCGCTGACGCGCAGCACCCCGACGAAGGCGCTGCCCTTGACGTGGTCCACGGTCCCGGCCCGGCGTACCGGCGCGGGCGCGCCGACGGACCGGCTGACGGTGGTGAAGCGGAAGCCGCGGGCGCGGAGTTGCGGAATCAGCCGGTCGAGCGCGGCGACGGTCTGGGACCGGTCGCCGCCCGCGTCGTGCATGAGGACGATCTGCCCGGCCGTCCCCTTCGGGGTGGCGTCGGCGAGGATCCGCGCCACCCCCGGCCGCCGCCAGTCCTCGCTGTCCTGGGTGGTGAGGACGGTCAGATAGCCGTCCTCGCCGGCGTCCTGCACGGCCCGCCAGCCGGCGTCGTCCAGAGCTCCGTTGGAGGAGGAGTAGGGCGGGCGCATCAGCTGGGTGGTGACCCCGGTGGCCCCGGCGATCACCAGCTGGTTCTCCCGCAGTTCCAGGGCGCGGCGCCAGGGCGGTACCAGCCCCAGGTTGGCGTGGGTGAAGGTGTGGGCGCCGATCTCGTGGCCCTCGTCGACGATCCGGCGGGCCAGCTCGGGGTGGTCGACGACCTGGGCGCCGACGACGAAGAAGGTGGCCTTGACGCCGTGCCGCCGCAGCACGTCGAGGACCTTCGGGGTCCACTCCGGGTCCGGCCCGTCGTCGAAGGTGAGCGCGATGGTGCGGGGCCCGGGGCCGGAGGTCCGCTGCCGGGCGCCCTCGATGACCGGGCCGCCCCCGGCGACCTCGGCCGGGACGGACGCCGCGGGCCCCGCGCCGTGCACCGCGCCGTCGGCGGTCTTCCCGTACATGTGCCGGGTGTAGCCCTGCAGCAGCAGCGCTGCGGACAGGGTGACGACGAGGGTGCAGAGCAGCAGCCAGTGGGTGCGGACGGGGATGTCCCGGGCACTGACGGGCCGGCGGTCCTTCGACCGGTTCTTCGACACGGGGGATGCTTCCTGGCGGCTTGCGGGGTGGCGGGCGGCGGTACGGGATCAGCGCTGGGCGGGGCGCACCGGGTGGGAGGGGTGCGGCGGGTGGGAGGGGCGCGCGGTGGGCTTGCGGCTGCGGCCGGGGGCCGCCGAGGACTTGCCGCGCACCTTGCCGGTCGCGGTCGGGGCGCCGGTGGGGAAGGCGGAGGCGGTGGCGAGCGGGGCCACCGGGCCGGCGGAGGGACCCGGGCCGGCTTCGGGTGTCGCCCCGCCGCTCGGCCCGGCGGACCGGTCCGTGGCCCGGCCGCGGCCCGGCAGCACGGGCGCGGCCGGGCCGGGGGCGTCGGGGTCGGCCACCGCGGGCGGGTGGTGCGGCTGGTGCGCGCCGGGCGGGTCCGGCAGGAAGGGGACGCCCAGCGTGGGCCCGCCGAGCAGGGCGCTGACCACCAGGGCGAGGTAGCCGGCGGCCGGGACCACCAGCAGCCGGCCCAGCCGCTGGACCCGGCGCCGGCGCCGCCCGCTGAAGTCCACGAACACCGGCGGGGCGGGCTCGGGCCCGGGCTCGTCGTTCGTACCCGGCGGGGTGGCCAGGCGTCCTGACACGGGGGGCATGGGCGGGCTTCTCCACGGGGACGGCGGACGGGACGGACCGGCGGGAGTGGCCAATTCCCGCTCCCCTGCCGTACAGCGTCCGGGGCGCCCCAGCCGTCACACGCGCCCCGCCGCTCAGCCCCGGCCCAGCTCCCGCCAGGGTGCCGGGTCGCGGCGGCGGACGAAGTCCACCTGCTCGGCCGGCTCGCCCGGCCAGGTCAGCAGCGCGGGGGCCGGCGGGTTCTCGGCCACCACCCGGCCGTGGGAGACGACGTACCGGGGGCGGACCTGGCGGCGTACCGCGTCGAAGGGGGAATCGGCCGGCAGCAGCAGGAAGGAGGCCGGCCGCCCCTCCTCGATGCCGTACGCGTCGCCGAGCCCGAGCACCCGAGCCGCCCGGTCGGTGACCATCGAGAAGGCGGCGGCCACCTCCCGAGTACCCGTCAGGTGGGCCGCGTACACACCCGTCAGGGCGGTCTGGAGGGGGTTGCCGGTCCCCAGGGCGTTCCACGGGTCCATCACGTCGTCGTGGCCGAAGGCGACGTTGACCCCGGCGGCCAGCAGCTCCCGCACCTGGGTGAGGCCCCGCCGCTTGGGGTAGCCGTCGAAGCGGCCCTGCAGGCCCAGGTTGGCGAAGGGGTTGCAGACCAGGTTGATCCCGGACCGGGAGAGCAGCCGGGCCAGCTTGTAGCTGTAGGCGCCGTTGTAGGAGCCCATGGCCGTGGTGTGCGAGGCGGTGGCCCGCTCCCCCAGACCCGAGCGGAGCGCCAGCGCCGCCAGCACCTCCACGAACCGGGACTGCTCGTCGTCGATCTCGTCGCAGTGCGCGTCCAGCCGCAGTCCGGCCCGCTCGGCCAGCTCGAATGCGAAGTGCAGCGAGGCCACCCCGTCCTCGCGGGTGTCCTCGAAGTGCGGGATGGCGCCGACCACGTCGGCGCCCCGGCGCACCGCCTCGGCCATCAGCCGCCGCCCGTCGGGGAAGGACTCGATGCCCTCCTGGGGGAAGGCGACGATCTGGAGGTCCATCACCTCCCGCACCCGGTCCCGGACTTCGGCGAGGGCGTCCAGCGCGACCAGCGAGGGGTCGGTGACGTCGCAGTGGGTGCGCACGTGCAGCACGCCCTGCGCGGCCTGCCAGCGCAGCACCTCGGTGGCCCGGCCGACCACGTCCTCGCGGGTCAGGCTCCGCTTGCGCTCGCTCCAGCAGGCGATGCCCTCCCAGAGCGTGCCGGAGGTGTTCCAGCGCGGCTCGCCGGCGGTCAGCGCGGTGTCCAGGTGGATGTGCGGTTCGACGAACGGCGCCGTCAGCAGCGCGCCGTGGGCCTCGACGACCGTCCCCGCCGGCTGTGGCGGGGCCCCGGCGTCGTACGACAGGATCCGGGCGATCCGGCCGGCCTCGACCCGGACCTCTACCAGGTCCGGCGCGCACCGCCCGTCCCCGGTGTGCAGGCGGGCGCCCCGGACGATCATCTGCATGACGCCCACCCTACGACCGGGCCGGACAGAATGGGCGCATGAGCGATGACACCACCATGCCCGACTGGGAGAAGCGCTTCCGGGCCCCCCGGGTCGGCCTCCCGGAGTGGGCCGAGGACGCCCCGGACCGCAGCCTCTTCGTCTCCAACGCGACCGGCACGTACGAGCTGTACGCCTGGGACCGCACGAGCGGCGCGCAGCGCCAGGCCACCGACCGCCCCAACGGCACCACGGACGGCACCCTCTCCCCCGACGGCGAGTGGATCTGGTGGTTCTCCGACACCGACGGCGACGAGTTCGGTGTCTGGCTCCGGCAGCCCTTCGGCGGCGGCCCGGACGAGCCGGCCACGCCCGGGCTCGAGCCCTCCTTCCCGGCCGGGCTGGCCATCGGCCGGGACGGCACGGCCGTGGTGGGCCGCTCCACCGACGAGGACGGCTCCACCGTGCACGTCTGCCGGCCGGGGCGGGCCCCCGTGGAGATCTACCGGCACCGCGAGTCCGCCGGGGTGGGCGACCTCTCCCGGGACGGCACCCTGATCGCCCTGGAGCACACCGAGCACGGCGACGCGATGCACTCCGCGCTGCGGGTGCTGCGCACCGACGGCAGCCTCGTCGCCGAGCTGGACGACACCAAGGGCGGCACCGAGGAACTGGGCCTGGAGGTGCTGGGCTTCGCCCCGGTGCCCGGGGACACCCGGCTGCTGGTGGGCCACCAGCGGCGCGGCCGCTGGGAGCCGATGGTCTGGGACGTGGCGGCCGGCACCCAGCAGGACCTGGCGATCGAGCTGCCCGGCGACGTGAGCGCCGAGTGGTACCCGGACGGCTCGGCCCTGCTGGTGGAGCACAGCTACGAGGCGCGCAGCGAGCTGTGGCGCTTCGACCCGGCGACCGGGGAACTGACCCGGGTGGAGACCCCGGCGGGCACCGTCTCGGGCGCGACCGCGCGGCCGGACGGGACGGTGGAGTACCTGTGGTCCTCCGCCGCGCAGCCCTCCTCGGTGCGCTCCACGACCGGCGCGGTCGTGCTGAGCCCGGCCGGGCTGAAGGCGCCGGGCTCGGTGCCGGTGGAGGACGCCTGGGTGGAGGGGCCCGGCGGCCGGATCCACGCGCTGGTGCAGCGGCCCGAGGGCCCGGGCCCGCACCCGACGGTCTTCGAGATCCACGGCGGGCCGACCTGGCACGACAGCGACGCCTTCGCGGCCGGTCCGGCGGCCTGGCTGGACCACGGCTTCGCGGTGGTGCGGGTGAACTACCGCGGCTCCACCGGGTACGGCCGGGAGTGGACGGACGCGCTCAAGCACCGGGTCGGGCTGATCGAGCTGGAGGACATCGAGGCGGTCCGCGCGTGGGCGGTGGACTCCGGTCTGGCCGACCCGCGGCGGCTGGTCCTCTCCGGCGGCTCCTGGGGCGGGTACCTGACCCTGCTCGGCCTGGGCACCCAGCCCGAGGCGTGGGCGGTGGGCCTGGCGGCGGTGCCGGTGGCCGACTACGTCACGGCGTACCACGACGAGATGGAGACGCTGAAGGCGCTGGACCGCACGCTGCTGGGCGGCACCCCCGAGGAGGTGCCGGAACGCTTCGCCGCCTCCTCGCCGCTGACGTACGTCGACGAGGTCCGGGCGCCGGTCTACATCGCGGCCGGGGTCAACGACCCGCGCTGCCCGATCCGGCAGGTCGACAACTACGTGGACCGGCTGGCGGCCCGCGGCGCGGTCCACGAGGTGTACCGGTACGACGCGGGGCACGGCTCGCTGGTGGTCGAGGAGCGGATCAAGCAGCTGCGGATGGAGATCGAGTTCGCGCTGCGGCACCTGGCCCCCTGACCCGGGGACGGCGCACCGGTGCACCCCCCGTACCGTGGAGGGGTGCACCGGTTTCTGCTGACCCCGCGCTGGTGGGGGATCAACCTCTTCGTCGTGCTGGCCGTCCCCTTCTGCCTCTTCCTGGGGACCTGGCAGCTCGGCCGGTTCGAGGACCGCGTCGACAGCCACCGGGAGGCCACCGCCGAGCGGCCGGCCGCGGCGCCCGCGGCGGTGCCGCTGGACTCGCTGCTGCCGGTGGACAAGAACACCTCGGGACGTCTGGCGACGGTCAGCGGCACCTGGGCCGACCAGCTGCTGGTCCCCGAACGCACCCTGGACGGGCGCACCGGCTACTACGTCCTGACGCTGCTCAGGACGGACGCGGGCAAGGCCGTGCCGGTGGTACGCGGCTGGCTGCCGGGCACGGCCAGCGGCTCCGGTCCGGCCGCGCCGGCCGGCCGGGTCACCGTGACCGGGGAGCTGCAGGCCTCGGAGAACTCCGGCACCCGCGGGGTGCACGCGGAAGGCGGCCTGCCGGCCGGGCAGCTGGGCGTGATCGCAGCGGCCTCGCTGGTCAACCTGGTCCCGTACCCGCTGTACGACGCGTGGCTGACGCTGCCGGTGGCGAGCGGCGGGCTGACGCCGGTGCCGGCCGCGGCCCCCGCCAACACCGGGCTGGACCTCAAGGCCTTCCAGAACCTCGGCTACACCGGCGAGTGGTTCGTCTTCGCCGCGTTCGTGCTCTTCATGTGGTTCCGGCTGTACCGGCGCGAGGTGGAGGCGCTGCGGGACGAGCGGCTGGGCCTGGTCGAGCCGGCCGCCGCACCCTCCGGCGCGGCGGCCCCTTAGGACCGTCGGCCTCAGGCCTCCGGTGCGGGCAGCACGCCCGTGCGGTACAAGGTGCCGGAGCAGGCGTTGGGGATGCTCGCGGCGGCGGTCGGCGCGCCCGGCTCGGCCGTGTGCACGACCTGGAGCGAGGTGGACTCGGGGGCCGGCGGCTCGCCGCCGGTGTCGCCGTCGGGCTCGTCGCCGTCGAGCGGGTCCGGGTCGGTGGTGCCTTCGGTACCGCCGTCGGTGCCCGGGTCCGTGCCGCCGGCGCCGCCGTCCGGCGAGGCCGAGGTCTGCGGGGTCGGGCTGGGATCGGGGCAGGCCGCCGAGGGCACCCAGGCGAACCGCACCTCGTAGGCGGCGTTCGGGGTGAGCATCAGACCGGGCACCTCGGTGCCGGGGTCCGGCAGTCCGGCGGCCGGGTCGCCGGCCGTGTGGTCGAGGACGGTGACGGCCCGCTGGTCCCCCGTCAGCCCGGTGACCGAGCCGGCGCCCGCGACGGAGCAGCCGCTCTGCGAGACGTTGGTGATGCGGAAGGTGCCGTAGACCTTGCCCTCGGCGTCCGGGCTGCCGGTGTCCTGCACCGCCACCCCCAGCTGGTCGGCCTGACAGGCCGGGGTACCGGGGGCGGCCACCACGGGCGCATGGGTCCGGCCGTGGGTGCGGCCGCCGGTGCGGGTGCCGCCGTCCTCGTCGTCGCCGTCACCGCCGCCGGAGGCCCGGGAGTCGCCGTGGCCCTTGCCGTGCCGGTCCGGCTTCCCGCTCTTGTGGCCCTTGCCGCCCTTGTCCTTGCCGCCCGGGGCGGCGGTGGGGCGCAGGACGCCGGGCCCGGTGAGGTCGGGCCGGGTGGTGTCGCCGTCCTGGCCGGACCGGGCGTCCTCGCCGTGACCGGCCATCGCGGAGGCGCCGCTCACCTGGTCCGGTGTCTGCGCCACGCGAAAGAACGCGGGGAGGGCGACACCCGCCAGCAGCGCCGCGGCCGCGGCGCCGACCAGGACCTGACGCTTGCGGGCCCGCCGGGCCGGGACCGCGACCCGCAGCCGGTCCAGCGCGCCGTCCGAGGGCTCCAGGCCCTCGACCGCCCCCTGCAGCAGGCTCCGCAGGTCGAGTTCGTTACCGGGGCCGGGGCCGTCGGAGGCGTTCACACTCGCGCTTTCGCTCGGGTTCGGTTCCGGGGCCGGTGACGGTCCCTGGCGCTCGGTCATGACGGGTCCCCCATGGAGATGCGCAGGGCGGCGATGCCGCGGGAGCCGTAGGCCTTCACCGACCCCAGGGATATCCCCAGGGTCTCGGCGACCTGGGCCTCCGTCATGTCGGCGAAGTACCGCAGCACCAGCACCTCGCGCTGCCGCCGCTGGAGGCCCTTCATGGCCTTGATCAGGTCGTCGCGCTCGAGCTGGTCGTACGCGCCCTCCTCGGCGCTGGCCATGTCCGGCATCGGCTTCGAGAGGAGCTTGAGGCCGAGTATGCGGCGGCGCAGCGCGGAGCGGGAGAGGTTGACCACGGTCTGGCGCAGGTACGCCAGGGTCTTCTCGGGCTCCCGGACGCGGCTGCGCGCCGAGTGCACCCGGATGAAGGCCTCCTGGACCACGTCCTCGCAGGAGGCGGTGTCGTCGAGGAGCAGCGCGGCGAGACCGAGCAGCGAGCGGTAGTGCGCCCGGTACGTCTCGGTCAGGTGGTCGACGGTGGTGCCGGCGGCCACGGCGTCCTCGGCGCTCTCACGCGGGGACGGCACGAAACCGGTTCGCACGGACGGTACGGGTGCCATCACCGGCATCCCGCCGGGTACGCGGACGCGCCGCGGCGGCGCGATGATCGCGCTGCGCACGGACATGACTGGAATGTCGAGGACCTCTGCCACGCCAGTTGGACACGCGTCCCCCCGTCAAGGTTGTACGCCGGGGGCACCCCAATCGGTGGCGCGTCACATGCCCTCATGCGTACCCGTTTCTTCCCGTTGCCCCATTCATCAGGCGGCAGTCGGGCCATCACCTTGATCACGGGATCACTGAAGATCCTACAAAGGGACCCGCGAGGGGGGTTCGGCCAGGCCGTCCGTTCACCGGGACGCGGACTCCGCGGCGAGCAGTTCCGCGATCTGCGCGGCGTTGAGGGCGGCGCCCTTGCGCAGATTGTCCATCGATACGAAGAATTCCAGCCCGCAGGGGTCGTCCAGGGACCGGCGCACCCGGCCCACCCAGGCCGGATCGGTGCCCACCGCGTCGGCGGGGGTGGGGAACTCGCCGGTGGCGGGGTCGTCGACCAGCACCACCCCGGGGGCGGCGGCAAGGATCTCGTGGGCCCGGGCGAGCGACACCTCGCCCTCGAAGCGGGCGCGGACGGACAGGGAGTGGCCGGTGACCACCGGCACCCGCACGCAGGTGACCGCGACCGGCAGCGCCTCCAGGCCCAGCACCTTGCGGGTCTCGGCCCGCACCGCCAGCTCCTCCGAGGACCAGCCGTCCTCGGCGGGCTCCCCGGACCAGGGGACGACGTTGAGCGCCAGCGGCGCGGCGAAGGGGCCCAGGTCCTCGCCCACGGCCCGGCGGACGTCCCCGGGCTGCCCGCCCAGTTCCCTACCGGCGACCAGGGCGAGCTGGCGGCGCAGCGCGTCGGTGCCGGGCAGCCCGGCGGAGCTCGCCGCCTGGTACGAGGAGACGGTCAGGTCCCGCAGGCCGAACTCGGCGTGCAGGGCGCCCACCACGACGGTGAGGGCGAGGGTGGTGGCGCCGGGGCCGGCGAGGATGCCGCGGGGCCGGATCCGGGCGGCGGCGGCGTTGAGCTCGGGCACCACCAGCGGGACCTCGGGGTCCGCGCGGAAGGCCCCGGACTGGTCCACCACCACGGCTCCGCGGGCGGTGACGTCCGGCGCCCAGCGGGCACAGACGTCGTCGGCGGTCAGGAAGACCACCACGTCCCCCGGTCCGAGGCCTTCGAAGGCGTCCTCGGTCAGGGGCAGGACCTCGCACTCCTCCCCCCGGACGGCCAGTGGCCGGCCGGCCGCGCGGTCGGCGGGGGAGGCGGCGATCAGGCGGATGCCGCCCCAGACGTCGGCGCGCTGGGACAGGATCTGCAGCAGGACGGAACCCACCGCTCCGGCCGCCCCGACCACGGCGAGCGCCGGGGCGGACCGGGGGTCGGTCATCGTCCGGTGCCTCCGTAGACGACGGCCTCGTCGCTGTCGGAGTCGAGGCCGAAGGCGGTGTGCACCGCGCGGACGGCCTCGTTGACGTCGTCCTGGCGGGTGACCACGGAGATGCGGATCTCGGAGGTGGAGATCAGCTCGATGTTCACACCGGCCTCGGACAGCGCCGTGAAGAAGTCGGCGGTGACGCCCGGGTTGGTCTTCATGCCCGCGCCGACCAGGGAGATCTTGCCGATCTGGTCGTCGTAGCGCAGGGAGTCGAAGCCGATCGTGCCCTTCGCCTTCTCCAGGGCCTCGATGGCCTTGGAGCCCTCGGCCTTGGGGAGCGTGAAGGAGATGTCCGTCAGGCCCGTGGAGGCCGCCGAGACGTTCTGCACGATCATGTCGATGTTGATCTCGGCGTCCGAGATCGCGCGGAAGATCGCGGCGGCCTCGCCCGGCTTGTCCGGGACGCCGACGACCGTGACCTTGGCTTCGGAGACGTCGTGGGCGACTCCGGAGATGATGGCGTGCTCCACCGCTTCGTCCCCTTGAGGGTTCTCGTTGCTGACCCAGGTGCCGCGCAGTCCGGAGAAGGACGAGCGGACGTGGATCGGGATGTTGTATCGGCGCGCGTACTCGACGCAGCGGTGCAGCAGCACCTTGGAGCCGGAGGCGGCCAGCTCCAGCATGTCCTCGGAGGAGATCCAGTCGATCTTCCGGGCCTTCTTGACCACCCGCGGGTCGGCGGTGAAGACGCCGTCCACGTCGGTGTAGATCTCGCAGACCTCGGCCTCCAGCGCCGCGGCCAGGGCGACGGCCGTGGTGTCCGAGCCGCCGCGGCCGAGGGTGGTGATGTCCTTGGAGTCCGCCGAGACGCCCTGGAAGCCGGCGACGATGGCGATGTTGCCGCCGTCCAGCGCGGTGCGGATCCGGCCCGGCGTCACGTCGATGATCCGCGCTTTGTTGTGCACCGAGTCGGTGATCACGCCCGCCTGGCTGCCGGTGAACGACTGGGCTTCGTGGCCCAGGTTTTTGATCGCCATGGCCAGCAGGGCCATGGAGATCCGCTCTCCGGCGGTCAGCAGCATGTCGAATTCACGACCGGTAGGCATCGGGGATACCTGCTCGGCGAGATCGATCAGCTCGTCCGTCGTGTCGCCCATCGCGGACACCACGACGACCACTTGGTGGCCGTCCTTCTTGGCGTCGACGATCCGCTTGGCAACACGCTTGATGCCCTCGGCATCGGCTACGGAGGAGCCTCCGTACTTCTGCACGACAAGGCCCACGTGCGCTCCTCGCTCAGTCCACTAGTGCGGTTCGACCGTCACTACGATCCCGGCCAGTCTAACGAGTGACCGGATCGCGATCGGGGCGTACCGCATCCTGAGACGTGATGTTCACTTCATGATCGATTCGGCGCGTTCCGGACCATTCCGGGCCGCCGCGCGACCGCCCCGGTCCGGTCGGCGGTCGGGGCCGGTCGGCGGTCCGGGGCCGGTCAGCGGCCGCGGAGCCCCAGCGGGCCGCCGATCTCCTGGGCCATGACCTGCCCGGCCTGCTCGGCGAGGTCGTCCTCGGTCAGGTCCTCGTCGGTGTCCAGGCCGTCCAGCTCCTCCAGCGGCTGGTCCAGGCGGACGTGCGCCACCAGCGACTGGAGGGCGCGCAGCGCCGCCGAGGCGGTCGGGCCCCAGTTGGTGAAGTAGGAGAACTGCCACCACCACAGCGCCTCGGTGACCCGGCCGGCGCGGTAGTGGATCAGGCCGTGCCGCAGGTCCGCCACGATGTCCGCGACGTCGTCGGAGAGCCGGTGCGCCACCGGCGCCTTGCGCGGCTCGTACGGGTCGAAGACCTCGGAGTAGACGTCCACCGGGTCGAGCATCAGCGCGAACCGCTCGCGCAGCTCGTCCACGTCCGGCTCCGGCCCGAGGTCCGGCTCGTACCGCTCGTCGGGCAGGACGTCCTCGTGGGCGCCCAGCCGGCCGCCGGTGAGCAGCAGCTGCGAGACCTCGAGGAGCAGGAAGGGCACCGCGCTGTCCGGGTCCTCGCCCTTGGCCACCTCGGTGACGGCCACGATGAAGGACTCGACGGAGTCGGCGATCTGGACGGCGAAGTCGGCCGGATCGCGGCCCACCGCGTGCAGCGTTGCGTCAGACATCGAGAAGTCGCCTTCCTTCAAAGGCCCGCCCGAGCGTGACCTCGTCCGCGTACTCCAGGTCTCCCCCGACGGGGAGCCCGCTGGCCAGGCGGGTGACCTTCAGGCCCATGGGCTTGATCATGCGGGCGAGGTAGGTGGCGGTGGCCTCGCCCTCCAGGTTGGGGTCGGTGGCCAGGATCAGCTCCGTGACCGTGCCGTCCGCCAGCCGCGCCAGCAGCTCGCGGATGCGCAGGTCGTCCGGGCCGACGCCCTCGATGGGGCTGATCGCCCCGCCCAGGACGTGGTAGCGACCCCGGAACTCCCGGGTCCGCTCGATCGCGACCACGTCCTTGGGCTCCTCCACCACGCAGACGACGGTGTCGTCGCGGCGCGGGTCGCGGCAGATGTTGCACCGCTCCTCCTGCGCGACATTTCCGCAGACCGCGCAGAAGCGCACCTTCTCCTTGACCTCCAGCAGTGCGTGCGCGAGCCGCCGGACGTCGGTGGGCTCGGCCTGCAGGATGTGGAAGGCGATCCGCTGGGCGCTCTTGGGCCCGACGCCGGGCAGCCTGCCCAGTTCGTCGATCAGGTCCTGGACCACGCCTTCGTACAACGGACTCGGCCTTCTCTCTCTGTCGCTGCTGAGGTACGTACGGTAGTGCCGGGGAGGGTCAGAAGGGCAGACCCGGGATGCCCGAACCGCCGCCCAGGCCCTGGGCCAGCGGGCCGAGTTTCTCCTGCTGGAGCTGCTGGGCGTTCTCGTTGGCCGCCTGGACCGCCGCGACGACCAGGTCGGCAAGGGTCTCGGTGTCCTCGGGGTCGACCGCCTTCGGGTCGATCACCAGGGCGCGCAGCTCGCCGGAGCCGGTCACCGTGGCGCGCACGAGACCGCCGCCCGCCTGGCCCTCGACCTCGGTGGCGGCAAGCGCCTCCTGGGCCGCGGCGAGGTCCTGCTGCATCTTCTGGGCCTGCTTCAGCAGCTGCTGCATGTTGGGCTGGCCACCACCGGGAATCACGGTCACTCGCTCCTGTCTCTTGCGGTCAAACCGAGCCTACGTGGTCCCCGCGTGCCGCGCCCTACGCCGTGAGGACCAACTCTTTCGGGTGAGAGTGGAGCCGCCCCCGTACCTGATCAAGACCTCCTTGCGGGCGGTATTCCGGGGATTCGTCGTCCATACCCCGCCGTTCGGCGGTAGGAAGGGCTAGCGCATCATTGCGCACACGCGCACCACCATCACGTCAGCGCAGGCAGAGGGAGTGCCGGGTGAGCCAGCCGGAAATGCAGCCCGAGGGGCCGCCCCGGGATCCGCGGGAGGACGGTGACCCGAAGGCACCGGACCTGACCGGCCACCCCTTCCCCCTCGGAGACTGGGGAGAGCCCGCGGAGCGCCTGGACGAGCTCTACCGGTGGGTCGAGGCCGACGCCCTGAAGACCGCCGCCTGGTACCTCTCCGACCGCGCCTGGAAGCGGCGCGGCGCGCGGGTGCTGCGCGCGGTGGCCGCCGCGGGCGGGGTCGGCGGGGCCGCCCTGCCGCTGCTGGAGCTGACCGGGGCGGTGCAGGGCGCGGCCGTCTACGGCTACCTGTCCCTGATGGCCGCCGCCGCGGCGCTGGCCTGCGACCGGTTCTTCGGGCTGACCTCGGGCTGGATGCGGGACGTGGCCACCGCCCAGGCGGTGCAGCGCCGACTGGGCACGCTGCAGTTCGACTGGGCCTCGGAGAACGTCCGCGAGGTGCTGGGCCCCACGGAGGGCACGGCCAGCGAGGCGGCCGAGCGGTGCCTGGGGGTGCTGCGGCGGTTCTCCGAGGACGTGACCGAGCTGGTGCGGTCGGAGACGGCCGACTGGATGGTGGAGTTCCGGTCCGGTCCGGCGCCGCTCGTGATGCAGTCCCTCAGCGCGGGCTCGGCCCGGCCGGACGCCGGGGCCGCCCCCGTCCGCTTCCCCCTCCCCCCGGGCACCCGCCCCAACATGCCCCGCCAACGCCCCCCGGAACAACCCCGCTGACCCAGCGCCGCCCCCGGCCCGTACGCCCGGCCGCCGGCGCTACCGCCCTGGCCTTGTACGCGTGCCCGCGTGCGTCCTTCGGCGCGGCCGTCCAGGCCTTGTACGCGTGCCCGCGGGTGGTCGGGATGTGCGGGGAGCCGCCTCCAGCCCCGGCGGGGCAAATCCAGCCCCGCCGGCGATTGAGGCGCGGGGTCCGGGGCAGCGCCCCGAAACCTGGGCCCCGCCCACCCTTTGGCACGGCCGCCGCCGGGGACACCTCCAGCCCCGCCGGCGATTGAGGCGCGGCTCCCGGGCCCGCGCCCGGCCGCTGCGCGGAGCCAGACCCCACCCCGCCCCTTCCCGAAACCGGTGGGCTCCGCCCCCGGATCCCCCGCACCGCCGCTCCGCGACGGTCGCCTCAAACGCCGGCGGGGCTGGGTATGCCGGACCGCCGGCCGGATCGGGGCAAGCCGCGGCCGGGCGGACCAAGGGCCAGGCCGGCCGGGCCAAGGGCCGGTCAGGGCCGGGCCCAGGACCGGGTGGGTTACGAGTGGCCGAGGTCCGGTTCGGGGAGGTCGGTGGTGGGGACGGAGCCGGCGTCCGGGGCGGGGCGGAGGGGGAAGGCGTCCACGGCCATGGAGTCGAGGACGGGGGGAGCCGGGCGGAGGGGCTTCGGCATGACGGCCGCCTCCGAGTGCCCACCGCACCCGTACGCCAGCGACACCAGCCGCCCGTCCGCCGGACCGAACTCGTTGGCGCACACCCCGAAGGCCTGCCCCAGCGAGCCGCCGATCGCCACCAGGAAGCCGCAGGACACGCAGGAGGCCGGCGCCGCCTGCGCCATCGGGGTCTTCGCGCCGAAGCCCTCGTCCCAGCGGTCGGCCGCGGTGTGCAGCCCGTACCGCGACAGGACCCGCGCCCGGCGCAGGCCGAGTTCTTCCGCCACGGAGGTGATGGAGCCGCGCTCCGGCACCGTCACCCGGTCGGTGAAGGCCACGTCCTCCGCCTCGGCGAGGTCCCGCACCTCCTCCGAGACGACGGAGTTCGGCGGCGGGGCGTCCTCGCCCGTGTAGCCCGGCTCCAGCCGCAGGTCCTCGGCCTCGGTGGGCAGCAGGTCGCCCGGCCCCATGTCACCCGGCCGCAGCCGCTCGCTCCACGGCACCCACTCGGGTGCCAGCAGCGCGTCGGGCCCGGGCAGGAGCACCGTTTCGTCGAGGGTGACGACCTTGGCCCGGGAGGCCCGGGCCACGGTCACGGCCCAGCGCCAGCCCCGGTAGCCCGCGTCCTCGCAGGCGAAGTAGTGGGTGACGACCCGGTCGCCCTCCGCGGTCACGGAGACGTGCTCGCCCACCGAGCCGGGGGCGGCGGCCTCCTCGGCCGCCGCGCGGGCGAGCTCTACGGCCTCGGCGCACAGGCGGTCGGGGGTACGGCTTCGCGTCGTCGCAGCACTCACAGGTCTCGTTCTCTCCTACGCCGTCTCACGAGTGCGCCGTCCGTCCGTGACAACAACCGTCGGTCCTGTCCGTACGTGGCGCGGGCGGAGCGGACCAAAGGGCCGCGTCGACGTCCGCGCCCGATCGGCCTCGGGCGCACCTCTTGTGAACCATTCTGCGGGATCGCGAAGAGGCGCGCGGCCAAGAGCAACCGCCGGTGGCGCGCTACGCACGCTACCTCCTCCGCAGCGCTGGGCCCACCTGCACGTCCGATTCGCGGACAGGAAGCGGAGAGCGAAGCACCCCCGCGAAGCCCCTCGGAAGCCCCCCGGAAGCCCCCACGACGCCCCCGCGAAGCCCGCACGGACCCTTCTCGCCGCTCCCCGACGACCGCCGACACCCCCTGAACGAGGCCCCTTGGGCCCGTAACGCGACGGGTTGGGGCACTATGGCCACGTGGCAGCCGCACGGTCCAACGACGACGGCTCGGGCCGGGCCCGCAGGGCCGGACGGGCGGTCGGCCGTGCCCTCCACCTGCCGATCACCGGCACCGCCCGCGGCATCCGGCGCGCCACCCACGCCCACGGAGCCGGCGAATCCGGCCTCGGCAAGCTGATCGAACTGCACGCCGTGAACGGCGCGGGGGACGTGCTGATCACCGTCGCCCTGGCCTCCACCGTCTTCTTCTCCGTCCCCACCGACGAGGCCCGCGGCCGGGTCGCCCTCTACCTCGCCATCACCATGGCGCCCTTCACCCTGCTGGCCCCCGTCATCGGGCCGCTGCTCGACCGGCTGCCGCACGGCCGGCGCGCCGCGATGGCCGGCGCGATGCTGACCCGCGCGGTGCTGGCCCTGACGATGTCCACCGCCGTGGCCACCGGCGGGCTCCAGCTCTACCCCGCGGCGCTCGGTGTGCTGGTCGCCTCCAAGGCGTACGGCGTGGTCCGCAGCGCCGTGGTGCCCCGGCTGCTGCCGCCGAAGTTCTCCCTCGTCAAGGCGAACTCCCGGGTGACCCTGGCGGGCCTGCTGGCGACCGGCGCGGCGGCCCCGGTCGGCGCCGCCCTGCACCTGGTCGGCGCCCCCTGGCCGCTGTACGGCGCGTCCGTGGTCTTCATCGGCGGCACGATCCTGTCGCTGAGCCTCCCCCACAAGGTCGACTCCGCCAAGGGCGAGCGGCGGGCCCGGCTCTCCACCCACGAGGCGCGCCGGGAGCGTTCCCGGCGCCCGGGGCTGCGGGCCATCAGCACCTCCGTGCTGTGCGGCCTGTGGGCCAATGCGGCGATGCGCTCGCTCTCCGGCTTCCTGATCTTCTTCCTGGCCTTCCTGCTGCGCGAGCACCCGCTCTCGGGGCAGAGCGCCGCCGTCTCGCTGGGCATCGTCGGCGTGTCGGCGGGCGTGGGGAACGCCTGCGGCACCGCGGTCGGCGCCTGGCTGCGGTCCCGCGCGCCGGAGACGATCATCGCGTCCGTGCTGTCCGTGACCCTGGGCGCGGCGGTGGTCGCCGCGGTGTTCTTCTCCGGCCTGCTGATGGCCGTCCTGGGCGCCACGGCCGGCTTCTGCCAGGCGCTGGCCAAGCTCTCCCTGGACGCGATGATCCAGCGGGACGTCCCCGAGGAGATCCGCACCTCCGCCTTCGCCCGTTCCGAGACGCTCCTCCAGATGGCGTGGGTGGTGGGCGGCGCGATCGGCATCGCGCTGCCGCTCAACGGCGTGGTCGGCATGTCGGTGGCGGCCGCGCTGGTCGCGGCCGGCACCGCGATGGCCTACCGGGGCCTGCTCACCACCGCCCGGCACGGCGGCTCCCCCCGCGCCCGGGTGGCCTGAGCCGCACGCCCGCGCGCCGCCCGGGTACGGACACCCGTACAAGCGCCCGTACGGCCACTCGTACGAGCGTCCGAACCGCCCCGGAGCGGCACTCGGGCGGAAACGCCGGGCCCAAGGCGACCCCGCGCGCGGCGGAAACGGCTGGCCCGATAGCCTTCGGCTCATGACCGCACCGCTTATCTCGGGTAAGGGCCGCCGCAGCGTCGCGGCCCTCGGAGCCGTGACCGCCGGCCTCCTCGTCCTCTCCGCCTGCGACAAGCCGACGCCGCTGGCGACCGTGACGGTCGGCAGCTCGTCGGTGTCCGCCGAGGCCAAGTGCACCAAGGCCAAGAACGAGCCGGAGCTGACCGCGGAGAAGGTGCAGAACTGCCTCTCCAGCATCAAGTCCGGCAAGAGCATCGAGTACGCCCGCGGCGACACGCTGCGCCTGGGCGTGGAGCCCGAGGTCGTCGAGGACGGCAAGAAGTGGCAGGCGGTCCTCGACGGACAGCCCATCACCGAGCCCTCCGACAACACCTACCGCTCCTTCCCCGGCGCGGACGTCTTCGCCACCGGCGGCCAGGGCGAGGCCCCGACCTCCAAGAAGCTGGCCTTCATCCAGGTCAGCAAGGACGGCAAGCCGCTGTCCGTCTGGTCCTTCACCCTCAAGCTCAAGAAGTAAGGCGCGGGCGCAGGTGCACGCGCTCGTGGTGACCGCGGTGGCGGCGGAGGCCGACTCCGTCGCCGCCGGTCTGAACCCTCATCCGGACCCGGTCGACCACGCCGCCCGCACCCGCACCCTGCCCGGCGGCCGCACCCTCACCCGGTACGACGTACCGGGCCTGGCCGTCGACGTCCTCGCGGGCGGGGTCGGCCCGGCCGCCGTGGCCGCTGCCACCGCCACCGCGCTCGCGGTGGCCGAGCGGCCGTACTCCCTGGTCGTCTCGGCCGGCATCGGCGGCGGCTTCCAGCCCGCCGCCCCGGTCGGCTCGCTCGTGGTGGCCGACGCGATCGTCGCCGCCGACCTGGGCGCCGAGACCGCCGAGGGCTTCCTGACCGTCGAGGAACTGGGCTTCGGCCGGGCCGCGCACCTGCCGCCGGCCGAGCTCACCGCCCGGGCCGCCGAGGCCACCGGCGCCCTCCTCGCGCCCGTCCTGACCGTCTCCACCGTCACCGGCACCGCCGGCCGGGCCGCCGAGCTGGCCGCCCGGCACCCGCTCGCCGCGGCCGAGGCCATGGAGGGCTTCGGGGTGGCGGAGGCCGCCGCGGCGCACCGGCTGCCGGTCCTGGAGCTGCGCGCGATCTCGAACCCGGTGGGCCCCCGCGACCGCGCCGCCTGGCGCATCGGCGAGGCCCTGGCGGCCCTGACCGACGGCTTCGGCCGTCTCGTACCCGTACTCCGGACCTGGGGGCACGATGACCACCAACGGCACTCCTGAGCAGGCGGTTCCCGAGGGGTCCGCGGCGGGGGCCGGCTCCGGCCCGCTGCGGATCGCGTACTCCCCCTGCCCCAACGACACCTTCGTCTTCGACGCCTGGGCGCACGACCGGATCCCCGGCGCGCCCGGGCTGGACGTCACCTTCGCGGACATCGACCTGACCAACGGCATGGCCGAGCGCGGCGAGTTCGACGTGCTGAAGGTCTCGTACGCGGTGCTGCCCTGGGTGCTGGACGAGTACGCCCTGCTGCCCTGCGGCGGCGCGCTGGGCCGGGGCTGCGGCCCGCTGGTGCTCAGCAGCGAGCCGGACATGGATCTGACGGGCCGTACGGTCGCGGTGCCGAGCGAGCGCTCCACGGCCTACCTGCTCTTCCGGCTGTGGGCCGCGGACGTGCTGCCGGCCGGGGTCGGCGAGGTCGTCGTGATGCCCTTCCACGAGATCATGCCCGCGGTCCGGGACGGCAAGGTCGACGCCGGCCTGGTCATCCACGAGGCCCGCTTCACCTACCGCTCGTACGGCCTGCACTGCCTGGCCGACATGGGCGAGCACTGGGAGCGGACCACCGGGCTGCCCATCCCGCTGGGCGCCATCATCGCCAAGCGCTCGCTGGGCGCCGAGCGGCTGCACGCCCTGGCCGCCGCGGCCCGGACCTCGGTACGGATGGCCTGGGACGATCCGGAGGCCTCCCGGCCGTACGTCCGGGCGCACGCGCAGGAGCTGGATCCGGCGGTGGCGGACCAGCACATCGGGCTGTACGTCAACGAGTTCACCGCCGACCTCGGCGAGGCCGGCTACGCGGCGGTGCGCGGGCTGCTGACCCGGGCGGCGGCCGAGGGCCTGGTCCCGCCGCTGGCCCCGGACGCGCTGGCCTTCCCGTAGGGACGACGGTGCCCCGCCGCCCTTGCGGGCAGCGGGGCACGGGCGCGCCTGTCTCTTCCCGGCCTCGCGCCGGGCGTCCGGTCAGACGTCGAGCTGGTCGGCCACCGCCCGCAGCAGGCCGGCGATCTTGGCGCCGTGGACCTTGTCGGGGTAGCGGCCGCGCTCCAGCATGGGCGTGATGTTCTCCAGGAGCGTGGTCAGGTCCTGCACGATCGAGGCCAGCTCGTCGGGCTTGCGCCGCTGCGCCGCCGCGACCGAGGGGGCCGGGTCCAGGACCGTGACCGACAGCGCCTGGTCACCGCGCTGGCCGGCGACCACGCCGAACTCGACGCGCTGCCCGGGCTTGAGTGCGTCCACCCCGGCAGGGAGCACCGACGAGTGGACGAACACGTCGCCGCCGTCATCACGGGAGAGGAAGCCGAAGCCCTTCTCGCTGTTGAACCACTTGACCTTGCCGGTAGGCACGTCTGTCCTCTGTCCTTGTGCTCGTCGGGTCCCGGAAGCCGGAAAAAACGGCTCTGGATAGCAGTACAGCGGGTCGTCAGCGACCCGCCGGACACCAGGCTAATGGTCCGGGAGCGGCTGACAAGACGCCCCCGGTGCTTCCTTCGGCCAGGGAACTACCCTGGTCGGGTGACTGGTACTCCTTTTCCCGGCCAATCCGGCGAAGCCCGCGGCGCGGCGCGCGACGAAGCCCGTCCCGGCGACGGTCTGGTGCGCGCGGGCGGGATCGTCTTCATCGTCGGCGCCGTCGCCACGCTCGTGACGATGGCCCCGCTCTTCCTGGGGACCGAGCCGTTCCCGCCGGTGGCCTACGCGGTCTGCATGCTGATGGGCGTCGGCTTCGCGCTC
Organism: Streptomyces sp. NPDC089919; assembly: GCF_040684615.1. Lineage (NCBI taxonomy): Bacteria > Bacillati > Actinomycetota > Actinomycetes > Kitasatosporales > Streptomycetaceae > Streptomyces > Streptomyces sp. NPDC089919. The sequence goes on along the minus strand of NZ_JBFBGK010000052.1, from coordinate 25,996 downwards.
GCCGCGGGTGGCGTGCTGCGCTCGGCCGCGGCCCAGCGGCGCGAGGCCCGCGGACAGTAGGGCGCGGGCCCCTGCCTGACGAGGCTTCGTACGCCGGGCTCAGGCGCGGGTGGCCGCGTACTCGGTGAGCCAGGCCGGCAGGGCCGTGAGGTCCGGCAGGACCACGTCCGCGCCGGCGGCCGCCAGCTCCTCGGCGTCGCAGGGGCCGGTGGGCACCGCGACCGAGAGGGCGCCGGCCTTGCGGGCCCCGCGGACGTCGCCGACGTGGTCGCCGACGTAGACGCTCGCGCCGTGCTCGCGCAGCGCCTCCGCCTTGGCCTCCGCCCACAGCCAGCCGACCAGGACGTCCGGGCGCAGGCCGATGTGGTCGAGGTGCAGCCGGGCGTTGGGGGCGTGCTTGGCGGTGACGACGATCGCCTTGCCGCCGAGGCCCTGCACGGCCTCGATCGCGGCGTGCGCGCCGGGCATCGCGGGCGTGGGCTCGATGGCGTACGCGGGGTAGAGGGCGCGGTAGCGGTCGCCCATCTCCGCGACGTGCTCCTGCGGGAACCAGTGCCGCAGCTCCTCCTCGAGGGGCGGCCCGAGGCGGGTGACCGCCAGGTCGGCGTCGATGAACGTCCCCGTCTCGGCGGCCAGGGCCGTGTAGGCGGCGTGGATGCCGGGGCGGGAGTCGATCAGCGTCATGTCGAGGTCGAAGCCGACGGTGAGGTCACTCATGCGTCCATTCTGCCGACCCGTCCGGCGCTCCGGGCGACGTCCCCCTGGACGGGGCCTTGCCCCGGGGTGAACAGCCCCGGGCCCGGACCTGCGCCCGGTGCTGTCCCGGCCCCCGGCCCGGCCCCCGGCTCAGACCCGGCGCGAGCGCCACAGCAGGTAGCCGGCGCAGAGCGCGGCGGCCAGCCGCAGGAGCACCCCGCGCAGGTCGGTGAAGGCCTCGGCGCCGCCCCCGGGCGGGATCGCCTCGCCCCAGCGGCCCGCCGAGCGGCCCCACACCCACACCACGGCCCCGGTCAGCACCAGCCCCGGCAGCCCCAGCACCACCCACTTGCGCTCCGCCGAGGACAGCCGCTGCGAGCCGTACACCAGCGCCCAGCCGATCAGCGCGACCAGCCACGAGCCGCTGACCGCGCCGCCCACCAGCACCACCGCGCACAGCAGCAGCCAGGTGTTGGGCCGCACCCGCACGGCCGGCTCCGCGACCGCCGGCTCCGGGGCCGCGGCCGGCGCCGGAGCCGCACCGGCCACCGCGGCCCGCCGCTCCCGCAGCGCGCGGGTGACCGTCCGCAGGCGCCCCAGCGGCGGCCCCGGCTCGGCCGCGGCGGGCGGCTCCTCGGTCTCGTCCTCCTCACCCGGCGGCCGCTTCAGCAGCTCCGGGATCTCGATGCCGCCCGCGAACCCCGCCACCTGGGACGGGCCGTACGCCGGCGGCGCCGCCCGCCACCAGTCGGGCTCCCCGCCGGAGTCCCCGAGCTCGTCGAGCCCGGCCAGGTGCGGGGGCGCGGCCCCGGCGCTGGGCCGCGGCGGCGGGAAGGCGCCCGCCTGCGAGGACTTGCGGAACAGCCGCGGGCCGCGCTGGGCCGGGACCGTCGGCACGGCGGGCGCCGGGGCGGCGGGGGCGGTGGCGGGCGCGGGCACGGTCGGCGCGCCCGGGCCGCCGGCCGGTCCGCCCGGCCCGTCGGACATGCCCGCGCCGCCGCCACCGGCGGCCGCGACGACCTCCTCCGGGGGGCCCAGCCGGTCGAGGATGCGGCGTACCGAAGCCGGGGTCTCCGGCTCGAACTTGGCCCGCTGCCGGTCGATCTCGTTGCGCAGCGTCGACACCAGCCGCATCCGGTCCCCGGACGGCAACTGGCTGCGCTGGGCCAGGTCCCCGACCCGGCTCAGATAGTCGTAGACCAGCTGGTCGCTCTCGATCCCCACGCCGCGGCTCCCCTTCTCGCCCCTCCGCCAGGCCGTTCCAAGACGGTAGCGCGACTTCCCGGCACTCGGCGGGAACTCGCGCAGGGGCTACCGTTGGCCGGATGGACCAGGAGGCGAACGTGTCCGAGAGCGCGCACCCCACCCCCGAGCCCGGGGCCCCCGCCGAGGCGGCGGCGCCGGCCGTCGCCGCGCCCCGCTCGCTGGCCGAGGCCCTGCGCTCGGGCCCGGACACCGCGCTCGCCGCACTCCTGACCGCCCGCCCCGACCTGCTCAACCCGGTCCCGGGGGACGTCACCCAACTGGCCACCCGGGCCGGCACCCGCGCGTCCGTGGTCCGGGCGCTGGAACGCCTGGACCGCTTCGCCCTCCAGGCCGCCGAAGCCCTGGCGGTGGCCCCGGACCCGTGCCCGTACGAGGTCCTCGAGGCCCTGATGACGGGGGACGCCGAACCGGCCGCCGGTCCCTTCCCCGCCTCCTCCGACTTCGGATCGGCCCCGGAGGCCGCCGGGGACCCGGCCGGTCCCGGCACCCCCGACGCGGTCCGGGCCGCGCTCCCCCCGGCCGTGGCACGGCTGCGGGGGCAGGCGCTGGTGTGGGGGGACGACGACCGGCTGCGGCTGGTGCGGACGGCTCGGGAGCTGCTGGCGCCCTCCGCCGCCCGCCCCTCGCCCACCGGACTGGGCCCGACCGTGGCCGAGGCCACCGCCGGGATGTCCCCGGGCCGGGTGCAGGAGATCGTGGCGGCCGTGGGGCTGCCCGCCACCCACGACCCGGTCTCCGCCGTCACCGCCCTGACCGGCCTCTTCACCGACCGGGCGCGGATGGCCGAGCTGCTGGCCGGCGCGCCCGCCGAGGCGCACCACGTCCTGGACCGGCTCTGCTGGGGCCCGCCGTACGGCGAGGTGACCGCGGACCCGACGCCGCCGGTGCGCTGGCTGCGCGACCGGGGCCTGCTGCTGCCCGCCTCGGCCCGGACGGTCGTCCTGCCGCGCGAGGTCGCGCTGTACCTGCGCGGCGGGCGGGCGCACCGGACCACCGAGCCGGTGGCGCCGCCGGTGGCCGCCGCCCGCACGCACCGTCCACAGCTTGTGGACGCCAACGCGGCCGGCCAGGCGCTGGCGGCCGTCGCCACCGTCGAGGACCTGCTGGGCTTCTGGGAGCACGCCGGTCCGCTGGTGCTGCGGGCCGGCGGCCTGGCCGTCCGTGACCTCAAGCGGACCGCCGCCGCCCTGGACGTGCCGGAGCCGCTGGCCGCCTTCTGGATCGAACTGGCCTACGCCGCGGGGCTGGTGGCCAGCGACGGCGAGGCCGACGAGCGCTACGCCCCCACCCCCGCCTACGACGACTGGCTCGAACTGCCGGTGCACGCCCGGTGGGCGGCACTGGCGGCGGCCTGGCTACCGGCCACCCGCACCCCCGGGCTGGTCGGCGAACAGGACTCCAAGGGCCGCACCCTCGCCGCCCTCGGCCCCGAGCTGGACCGCTCGGCCGCGCCCGAGGTCCGGCAGCGGGTGCTGGAACTGCTCGCCGCCCTGCCGGAGGGCGGCGCCCCCGAGCCGGCGGCGCTGCTGGCCCGGCTCGACTGGGAGCGGCCGGTCCGCGGTGGCGGCGGCGACCTGCGCGAGCGGCTGGCCCGGTGGGTGCTCTCGGAGGCCGAACTGCTCGGCGTCACCGGCCGCGGTGCGCTGGCCGGCCAGGCCCGCCCGCTGCTGACCGCCCTCCCCCGGCACCCGGGCGGCGCCCCCGCCACGGACCCGGAGAAGGCCGTCGGGGCGCTGCTCGCCCCGCTGCTGCCCGAGCCCGTGGACCACGTCCTGCTCCAGGCGGACCTGACGGCCGTCGCCCCGGGACCGCTGGAACGGCACCTGGCGCAGACGCTGTCGGTGCTCGCCGACGTCGAGTCCAAGGGCGGTGCGACGGTCTACCGCTTCACCCCCGCCTCGGTCCGGCGGGCCCTGGACGCCGGGCAGGCCGCGGCCGACCTGCACGCCTTCCTCACCCGGCACAGCCGCACGCCGGTGCCCCAGCCGCTGGCGTACCTCATCGACGACGTGGCGCGCCGCCACGGGCACTTGAGGGTGGGCGCCGCCTCGTCCTACGTGCGCTGCGACGACGACGCGATGCTCGACGAGATCCTGGCCGACAAGCGGTCCACGGCCTTGGGCCTGCGGCGGCTGGCGCCCACCGTGCTCGCCGCCCAGGCCGAGCCCACCGCCCTGCTCGAGGGGCTGCGCGCGATGGGCTACGCACCGGCCGCCGAATCGGCCACCGGGGACGTGCTGGTGGCCCGCGCCGACGCGCACCGCACCCCGCGGCGCAGCGCCCCGGTGCCGGTCCCGGACGGCCCGCCGGTGCCGGACGCCACCCTCCTCGGGGCGGCCGTACGCGCCATCCGGGCCGGGGACGCGGCGGCCACGGCGGTCCGCAAGGAGCCGGCCGCGGCGAGCACCGTCCCGGGCGAACTGCCCCGCACCACGCCCGCCGAGACCCTGGCCACCGTCCAGGCCGCCGCCCTGACCGGTACCGCGGTCTGGATCGGCTACGTCAACGCCGAGGGCGCGGCCTCCCAGCGCGTGATCGCCCCGGTCCGCGTCGAAGGCGGCTTCGTCACCGGCTACGACCACACCGCCGACGAGGTCCGCACCTACCCCCTCCACCGCATCACCGGCGTAGCCGAACTGGCCGAGGACCACATCTGACCGCTGGGCCGCATCCAGGCCGACGGCCGCATCCGGCTTCCCGGCCGTGACTGGCCCCCCGTGCGCGGGGCCATGCGGCACACTGGAGGTTTGACCGGATGCAAACGAGGTGCCGTGCGTGAATGGTCCACTGATCGTCCAGAGCGACAAGACGCTTCTTCTCGAGGTCGACCACGAGCTCGCCGATGCCTGCCGTCGGGCGATCGCGCCCTTCGCCGAGCTGGAGCGGGCGCCGGAGCACATCCACACCTATCGGGTGACGCCGCTCGGGCTGTGGAACGCCCGGGCCGCCGGGCATGACGCCGAGCAGGTCGTCGACGCGCTGGTGGAGTTCTCCCGCTATCCCGTCCCGCACGCCCTGCTGGTGGACGTCGCGGAGACGATGGCCCGCTACGGCCGGCTGACCCTCTCCAAGCACCCCACCCACGGGCTGGTGCTCACCAGCACCGACCGGCCGGTGCTCGAGGAGATCCTGCGCTCCAAGCGGATCACCCCGCTGGTCGGGGCCCGCATCGACCCGGACACGGTGGTCGTGCACCCCTCCGAGCGCGGCCAGATCAAGCAGACGCTGCTCAAGCTCGGCTGGCCCGCCGAGGACCTGGCCGGGTACGTCGACGGCGAGGCGCACCCCATCGAACTGGCGGAGGACGGCTGGTCCCTGCGGCCCTACCAGCGCCAGGCCGTGGAGGGCTTCTGGCACGGCGGCTCGGGCGTGGTCGTGCTGCCCTGCGGCGCGGGCAAGACGCTGGTCGGCGCCGGGGCGATGGCGGCCGCCAAGGCCACCACCCTGATCCTGGTGACCAACACCGTCTCCGCCCGGCAGTGGAAGCACGAGCTGGTCAAGCGGACCTCGCTCACCGAGGAGGAGATCGGCGAGTACAGCGGGACCCGCAAGGAGATCCGGCCCGTCACCATCGCGACCTACCAGGTGCTGACGACCAAGCGGAAGGGCGTCTACCCGCACCTGGAGCTCTTCGACTCGCGGGACTGGGGGCTGATCGTCTACGACGAGGTGCACCTGCTGCCGGCGCCGGTGTTCAAGTTCACCGCCGACCTCCAGGCCCGCCGCCGCCTCGGCCTCACTGCCACCCTGGTCCGCGAGGACGGCCGGGAGTCGGACGTCTTCTCGCTGATCGGGCCCAAGCGCTTCGACGCGCCCTGGAAGGAGATCGAGGCGCAGGGCTACATCGCGCCGGCCGACTGCGTCGAGGTGCGGGTCAACCTCACCGAGAGCGAGCGGCTGGCCTATGCGACCGCCGAGACGGAGGAGAAGTACCGCTTCTGTGCGACCACCGCCACGAAGCGGAAGGTCACCGAGGCGCTGGTGCGCCGCCACCGTGGTGAGCAGACGCTGGTCATCGGGCAGTACATCGACCAGCTCGACGAGCTGGGCGAGCACCTGGACGCGCCCGTCATCAAGGGCGAGACCTCGAACGCGCAGCGCGAGAAGCTGTTCGACGCCTTCCGGCAGGGCGAGATCAACGTCCTGGTGGTCTCGAAGGTCGCGAACTTCTCGATCGACCTTCCGGAGGCGACCGTCGCCATCCAGGTCTCGGGGACCTTCGGTTCGCGCCAGGAGGAGGCCCAGCGGCTGGGGCGGGTGCTGCGCCCGAAGGCCGACGGGCACGAGGCGCGCTTCTACTCGGTCGTCGCCCGGGACACCATCGACCAGGACTTCGCCGCCCACCGGCAGCGCTTCCTCGCCGAGCAGGGCTACGCCTACCGGATCATGGACGCGGACGAACTGCTCGCGAACGACGCGGAGTAGCCGCTCGCCCGGGCGCCCGGGGGCACGGGGCACGACGTCGGCGCCGGGCCGGCCGGATACGGCGCGGACGCCGCGGGGCCGGGGGTCAGCGGCGTATGACTCCCGCGTCCTCGGCGTACTCGCCGAGCAGGACCACGCTGACGGCGGTGCCCGCGAAGACCTTGGCCGCGTGCAGGATGCCGCGGGGCCGGGGGCGGGCGTGCGCCCGCTTCTCGGCGCCGGCGTGGGGGTCGGAGACGGTGGCGGCGCCGCTCGGGCGGCCGCCCTGGATCGGGGTGAAGGTTGCGGTGCTCATGTATCCATGGTCGCGATCCGGGCCCCCGCGCACATCGGCCTGCAGAGCCAATCCCGGGCCCCCGGGAGTCATCCTCACGAGCCACCCCGTGCTCCCAAAGGTCTACCGAAGGTCGGAGAGCACCCGTAGGGCCCGGCCCGTCCCGGGCCCGAAAACCGTTCGCGGCCCCGGCTCCCGCGCACTAGAATCTCCGCTCTTGCCGCCTCCCGCGCCTGACCGGGGAGTGCCGCCGGCCGGACGGAAACCGGTCGGCCACCCGTACAGAGATCCTTGAGGACCCACATAGCTGGAGGCATCACCGTGCCCGCGCACGCCCCCGAGGCGGCTTCCGCCGCCGCCCCCGACGACCCGCTCGCCCGCGAGCGCGCCCACCTCGCCGGCTCCCGCGCCGCGCTCCGCGCCATGCGCGAGGACGTCGAATCGCTCGACATCAAGGACGTCACCGCCAACTGGGTGAACTCGATCGTGCTGACCGCGCAGATCGAGGACCGCATCAAGGCCCTGGCGGACCTCTCCCACACCCCGCTCTTCTTCGGCCGCCTCGACTACCTCCACGCCCCGGGCGCGGAGCTGGCCGAGGGCGCCGGCGGGGAGCGCTTCTACATCGGCCGCCGGCACGTCCACGACGCCGAGGGCGACCCGATGGTGATCGACTGGCGCGCCCCGGTCTCGCAGCCCTTCTACCGGGCCTCCAAGAAGGACCCGCAGGACATCGGGCTGCGCCGGCGCTTCGGCTACACGGGCGGCGAGCTCACCGCGTACGAGGACGAGCACCTGTCCGACCCGGCCGAGTCGGCCGAGGTCAGCAAGCTGCTCCAGGCGGAGATCGAGCGCCCGCGCGTGGGTCCGATGCGGGACATCGTCGCCACCATCCAGCCGGAGCAGGACGAGATCGTCCGCTCCGGGCTGTCGGGCAGCGTCTGCGTGCAGGGCGGTCCCGGCACCGGGAAGACCGCCGTCGGCCTGCACCGGGTCGCCTACCTCCTCTACGCGCACCGGGAGCGGCTGGCCCGTACCGGCACGCTGGTCATCGGGCCGAACAAGTCCTTCCTCCACTACATCGAGCAGGTCCTGCCGGCCCTGGGCGAGCTGGAGGTCAAGCAGGCCACGGTCGACGACCTGGTCACCCGGCCGGGCTGCGAGGTGCGGGGCGCGGACCCGGCCGCCACCGCCGTCGTCAAGGGCGACGCCCGGATGGCGCAGGTGCTGCGGCGGGCGGTCCGGGCCGAGGTCTCGGCCCCCCAGGAGGCCCTGATGGTGGTCCGGGGCTCGCGCCGCTGGCGGGTGCCGGCGTACGAGCTCCAGGAGATCGTGACCGAGCTGCAGGAGCGGGACATCCGCTACGGCGCGGCCCGGGACGCGCTGCCGCAGCGGATCGCGCACGCCGTGCTGGTGCGGATGGAGCAGGCGGGCGAGGCGCCGGACGACCGGGTGCAGGACGCGGTGGCGCGCAACGCCGCGGTCAAGGCGGTGGTCAAGGAGGTCTGGCCGGCCCTCGACCCGGCGAAGCTGGTGCTGCGGCTGCTGGCCGAGCCGGCGTACCTCGCGCAGCACGCGGACGGCGTCCTGACGGAGGACGAGCAGAAGCTGCTGCTGTGGCCGAAGCCGTTCCGCAGCGTGCGGGCGGCGAAGTGGTCGGCGGCGGACGCGGTGCTGATCGACGAGGCGGCGGACCTGATCGAGCGGACGCCCTCGCTCGGCCACGTGGTGGTCGACGAGGCGCAGGACCTGTCCCCCATGCAGTACCGGGCGGTCGGGCGGCGCTGCACGACCGGTTCGGCGACGGTCCTGGGCGATCTGGCGCAGGGCACGACGCCGTGGGCCACGCAGAGCTGGGCCGAGGCGCTGGGGCACCTGGGCAAGCCGCAGGCGGTGGTCGAGGAGCTGACGGCCGGTTTCCGCGTGCCGCGCGAGGTGATCGCCTACGCGTCGAAGCTGCTGCCGGACATCTCGCCGGGGCTGGCGCCGGTGGCGTCGGTGCGTGAGACGCCGGGGTCGCTGGCGGTGGCGCCGGTACCGGCGGAGGAGCTGGCCGGGGCGGTGGTCGCGGCGGTGCGGCAGGCGCTGGCGCACGAGGGCTCGATCGGGCTGATCGCCGCGGACGCGCGGATCCCGGTGCTGGCCGAGGCGCTGGCGGCGGCGGGGCTGGCGGTGCTGGCCCCCGGCGAGGAGACGACCGCCGCCTCCCGCCTGACGCTGGTGCCGGCGTCCCTGGCCAAGGGCCTGGAGTACGACTACGTGGTGCTGGACGAGCCGGCGGCGGTGGTCTCGGGCGAGGCGGACGAACGGACCGGCCTGCGCCGCCTGTACGTCTGCCTCACCCGCGCCGTCTCCGGCCTCACCGTCCTGCACGCCTCCCCGCTGCCGGTCGCCCTGGCCTAGTCCGGGGCGCGGCGCGGGGTCCGGCCGTCAGGCCAGGGCCTCGCGCCACTGCGCGACGGCGGCCGGGGAGACCGGGGCCGACCAGCCGTCGGGGCGGGCGGCGCCGCCGATGTGGAAGGCGGTGACGCCGGCCGCGCGCAGCCGGGGGAGGTGGTCCAGCCGCAGGGCGCCGCCGACCAGGATCTGCGGGCCGTAGCCCGGCTCCCCGGCGCGTGCGGCCTCGGCCTCCAGGACCGGCAGGCCGGCGTCGACGCCTTCGGCCGCCCCGGCCGTCAGGTAGGTGTCCAGCCCCGGCAGCTCCGCGAGGGACTTGCGCAGCCCGTCCCGGTCGGCGGCCCGGTCGATGGCCCGGTGGAAGGTCCAGCGGGCCCCGCCCAGCTCGGCGACCAGCCGCTCGACGGTCACCAGGTCCGGGGTGCCGTCGGAGTTGAGGAAGCCGAGGACGAACTGGTCCGCGCCCTCCGCCCGCAGCGCCCGGGCCTGCTCCAGCAGGGCCTCGACGTCCGCGGGGGTACCGGCGGCGAAGCCGTCGGCGGCCCGGAGCATCACGCGCAGCGGGATGTCCACGGCGGCCCGGATGGCCGCGAAGGTCTCCCGCGGTGGAGTCAGGCCGTCGGCGGCCATGTCGGTGACCAGTTCGAGCCGGTCCGCTCCACCTGCCTGGGCCGCGATCGCGTCCTCGGCATTGAGGGCGATCACCTCCAGGACCGCACGGTTGCTCATGGGGCCTCATCCCTTCGACGTACGTCACGCGGGGTGCCGCCGGTCGGCCGGCGGCACCCCAACAGGTCTAGTCCAATCCCCAGGGTACGCACCTCGGGCGCCCGACCACCAGCGATCCCGCGGACACGCCCCCCGCCCGGCCCCCCGCGCCCCCCACAATGGGCGCATGGCCACCGACACCGCGCAGCTCGAAGCCCGCTGGCGGGCGACCGTCGCCGCCGCCCGCGACACGGACACCCCCGACCCCGCCCCCTACGCCGCCCGGCTGCTCGCGGCCTGGGCCGAGCCGCAGCGCCGGTACCACACCACCGCGCACCTGGCCGCGGTCCTGGACCACCTCGACGTGCTCGGCGGGCACGCCACCGACCTGCCGGCCGTGCAGCTCGCCGCCTGGTTCCACGACGCCGTCTACCGCCCAGACCGGTCGGAGAACGAGGAGCGCAGCGCCGCCCTCGCCGAGCGCGCCCTGCCCGAGCTCGGCATCGACGACGCCACCACCGCCGAGGCCGCCCGGCTGGTGCGGCTGACCGTCGGCCACGACCCGGCCCCCGGCGACCGCAACGGCGAAGCCCTCTGCGACGCCGACCTCGCGGTACTCGCCGGCCCGCCCGCGGCCTACGCCGGGTACGCCGCCGCGGTCCGCGAGGAGTACGGCTTCGTCCCCGAGGAGGCCTTCCGGGCCGGCCGGGCGGACGTGCTGCGGCACCTGCTGGCCCTGCCCCGGCTCTTCCGCACCCCGCACGGCGCGGCCCACTGGGAGGCGCCGGCCCGCGCCAACCTGACCACCGAGCTCACGCTGCTCGGCGCCCACTCCTGACCCGCCGGGCGCCCCGGCCGACCACGGCCGGGGAATGCGGAAGGGCTCCCGGGGGTTGATCCGTTTCATGCCCGTTTCCTCTGATCGCACCCGTATGCCCGTGGCCGTGTACGTCCTCGGGCTGTCCGTCTTCTCGCTCGGCACGAGCGAGTTCATGCTCTCGGGGCTGCTGCCCCCGATCGCCGAGGACATGGGCGTCACGATCCCGCAGGCGGGCCTGCTGATCTCGGCCTTCGCGATCGGCATGGTGGTCGGCGCCCCGCTGCTGGCCGTGGCCACCCTCCGGCTGCCCCGCCGGACCACCCTGATCGCGCTGATCACCCTCTTCGGACTGGGGCAGGTCGCGGGCGCGCTGGCCCCCTCCTACGGCTTCCTCTTCGCCGCCCGGATCGTCGCCGCGCTGGCCTGCGCCGGCTTCTGGGCGGTCGGCGCGGCGGTGGCCATCGCGATGGTGCCGGTCGGCTCCCGGGCCCGGGCCATGGCCGTGATGATCGGCGGCCTGTCCATAGCCAACGTGCTGGGCGTACCGGCCGGCGCCTTCCTCGGCGAGCACTTCGGCTGGCGCTCGGCCTTCTGGGCGGTGGCCGCCGCCTCCGCGGTCGCGCTGGCCGGCATCCTCGCGCTGATCCCCCGGATCCCGCTGCCCGCCGAGCGCCCGGCGCTCTCCCAGGAGCTGCGGATCTACCGCGACCGGCAGGTCTGGCTCGCCATCGCGATCACCGCCCTGGCCGCGGGCGGCGTCTTCTGCGCCTTCTCCTACCTGGCGCCGCTGCTGACCGACGTGGCCGGGCTGGACTCCGGGACCGTACCGACCGTGCTGGCGCTCTTCGGCCTCGGCGCGCTGGCCGGCACCACCCTCGGCGGCCGGGTGGCCGACGGCCGGCTCTTCACGGTCCTGCTCATCGGCATCACCGCCTCCACGCTCTTCCTGGTGGCCCTGGCGCTGCTCGCCGGCTCGGCCGCGGCGGCCGTGACGCTGTCGTTCCTGATCGGCTTCTCGGCCTTCTTCACCGCCCCGGCCCTCAACGCCCGGATGTTCAACCTGGCGGGCGCCGCACCCACCCTGGCCGGCGCCACCACCACCGCCGCCTTCAACCTGGGCAACACCGGCGGCCCCTGGCTCGGCGGCACGGTCATCGACGCGGACCTCGGCTTCGCCGCCACCGCCTGGGCGGGCGCCGCCATGACCGTCGCCGCGCTGGGCCTGACGGCGCTCTCGCTGCGGCTCTCGTCCCGCTCCCGGGTGGTGGCGGAAGGCTCCGGGGCGGCTACGCCCGCGCCCGTCCCTTCGGCCGCCGCAGCCCCGCGGCCGTGATCCGGCGCACCAGCTCCTTGCTGCCGATCTCCAGCGCGCCCGCCGCCACCGCGGCCGGGTAGCGCTCCGCGGGGACGTCGTAGTGGTCCCCGTCGAAGGCCCGCGGCGGGCAGCCGATCCCGGCGGCGAAGGCGTGCAGTTCCTCGTACGACACGTCGCTGACCAGGTGCGACCACATGCGGCCGTGACCCGGCCAGGTCGGCGGGTCGATGTAGAGGGTCACCGGCCGAACACCGGGCCCAGCCGGCCCACGGACGCCACCTTCACGCCCTGCTTCCCGCACACCCAGTGCGGGTTCGGGCCCAGCTCCGGCTCCACGTCCAGCGCGTGCAGGTCGTCCTGCGAGCAGACCGGGCACAGCGGCCAGCGGCCGTACTTCTCCAGCAGCTTGTCCTGCACGTCCTGGGCTATCAGCCCGGCGAGGTAGTCGACCCCCTCGGGCCACTGCTCCACCCACCACCGGCGGTGCGTGACCGAGTCCTCGACGAGGGAGACGACATCCGCCTCGGCGACCTCGAGCGCCACGAGATCGGCGAGGACAAGGGCACGAGCGGCGTGCAGCGCCTGCTCCAAGGGGGTCGCGTGGTCCATGGGCCCATTGTGAACCCCAGCCGGTCAATGGGCGAAGGTCCTCTCGCGGGCCGCCGAGGTCATTCGTATGTGGTGACTTGTGGCGGATTGACGGGCCGAGACGGCTGAAAATACCTTTCAAGGGTGAGCAAGAAGGCGAAAGAAACTTTCAGCGACGAGCCCGGCGACCCCGGTGCGGCGCCCTCGCCGGCCGGCCTGCGCGGCCGCATCCGGGGGCTGGCGCCCGGCATGACCCGGTCGATGCAGGCCGTCGCCGAGGCGGTGGGCCAGGACCCGGCCGGCTGCGCCCAGCTCACCGTCACCGGCCTCGCCGAGCGGACCGGGACCAGCGAGGCCACCGTCGTGCGCACCGCCCGCCTGCTGGGCTATCCGGGTTACCGGGACCTGCGGCTGGCCTTGGCCGGCCTCGCCGCCCAGCAGGAGTCCGGCGAGGCGCCGGCCGTCACCGCCGACATAGGCGTGGCCGACCCGCTCTCCGAGGTGGTCGCCAAACTCGCCCACAAGGAGCGCCAGACCCTCGCCGACACCGCCGCCGGCCTGGACGTCGGCCAGCTCGCCGGGGCCGTCGCGGCGGTCGCCGGAGCCCGCCGGATCGACGTCTACGGGGTCGGCGCCTCCTCGCTCGTCGCCCAGGACCTCGCACAGAAACTGCTGCGCATCGGGCTGGTCGCACACGCCCTGGCCGACCCGCACCTGGCGATCACCAACGCCGTGCAGCTCGGCCCGTCCGACGTGGCCGTGGCCGTCACCCACTCCGGCGCCACCGGCGACGTCATCGACCCGCTGCGCACCGCCTTCGAACGCGGCGCGACCACCATCGCCATCACCGGCCGCCCGGACGGACCGGTCACCCAGTACGCCGACCACGTGCTGGCCACCTCGGCCGCCCGGCCGAGCGAGTTCCGCCCGGCCGCCATGTCCAGCCGGACCAGCCAGCTGCTGGTCGTGGACTGCCTCTTCGTCGGCGTCGCCCAGCAGACGTACGAGCGGGCCGCGCCCGCCCTGGCCGCCTCCCACGAAGCCCTCGCCCCCCGGCACCGCGCCCCCGCCGCCCCCCGCCCGCCCCGCAGCCGTCCCTGACCCCCCGAAGGAGCCCCCACCATGACCGCGTACGCGGAACTCCGCGCCCAGCTCGAGACCCTGACCACCGAGGCCTTCCGGCCCGAACTCGCCGAGATCGACCGCCTCTCGACCCTCGAGATCGCCCGCACCATGAACGCCGAGGACGCCTCCGTCCCGGCCGCGGTGGCGGCCCGGCTGCCGGAGATCGCCGCCGCGATCGACGCGGTCGCCGAGCGGCTGGCCCGCGGCGGCCGGCTGGTCTACGCGGGCGCCGGCACGGCCGGCCGGATGGGCGTGCTGGACGCCAGCGAGTGCCCGCCCACCTTCAACACCGACCCGGCCCGCGTCGTCGGGCTGATCGCGGGCGGCCCGTCCGCGATGGTCACCGCCGTCGAGGGCGCCGAGGACTCCCGGGAGCTGGCCGCCGAGGACCTGGCCGCGCTGCGGCTGACCGAGAAGGACGCCGTGGTCGGCATCTCGGCCTCCGGCCGCACCCCGTACGCCGTCGGCGCGGTCGAGTACGCCCGCGGGCTGGGCGCGCTCACCGTCGGGCTGTCCTGCAACGCGGACAGCGCGCTGGCCGCCGCCGCGGAGCACGGCATCGAGGTGGTGGTCGGCCCCGAACTCCTCACCGGCTCCACGCGCCTGAAGGCGGGCACCGCGCAGAAGCTGGTGCTCAACATGATCTCGACGGTGACGATGATCCGGCTCGGCAAGACCTACGGGAACCTGATGGTCGACCTGCGGGCCTCCAACGAGAAGCTGCGGGCCCGCTCCCGGCGGATCGTCGCGCTGGCCACCGGCGCCCCGGACGCGGAGATCGAGGCCGCCCTGACCGCCACCGACGGCGAGGTCAAGCCGGCGATCCTGGTCCTCCTCGCCGGGGTCGACGCCGCCACCGCCGCCCGGCTGCTCGACGCGGCCGACGGCCACCTGCGGGCCGCGCTGGCCGCCGCGACCACCGCCTAGTCACGCCCTTTCTGCCGCACCCCCACCAGGCAACCAGCAAGGCACCCCACACCATGGACAAGAACCGCGCCACCGCCGCCGCGATCCTCCCCCTCGTCGGCGGCCCCGCCAACATCGCCGCCGTCGCCCACTGCATGACCCGGCTCCGCCTGACCCTGCACGACCGCTCCCTCGTCGACGACGACGGGCTGCGGGCACTGCCCGCCGTCATGGGCGTGGTGGAGGACGACACGTACCAGATCGTCCTCGGACCGGGGACGGTCGCACGGGTCACGCCCGAGTTCGAGGCGCTGATCGCGGCGGCGGACCCGGAGCCGGTGCCGGACGCCCCCTCGGCCGAGCAGCTCGCCGCCCGCGGCGCCGAGCTGAAAGCCGCGCAGAAGGCCCGCAACGCCACCCCGGTGAAGCTCTTCCTGCGCCGGATCGCGAACATCTTCGTCCCGCTGATCCCCGCCCTGATCGGCTGCGGCATCATCGCGGGCCTGAACGGCCTGCTGACCAACCTGGGCTGGGCCCCGGGGGTCGTGCCGGCGCTGGCCGCGATGGCCTCCGGCTTCATGTCGCTGATCGCGGTCTTCGTCGGCTACAACACGGCCAAGGAGTTCGGCGGCACCGCGATCCTCGGCGGCGCGGTCGCGGCCATCATCGTCTTCCCCGGCGTCGCCAAGATCACCGCCTTCGGGCTGCACCTGGCCCCCGGCCAGGGCGGGGTGCTCGGCGCCCTGGCCGCGGCGCTGCTGGCGGTGTACGTGGAGAAGTGGTGCCGGCGCTGGATGCCGGAGTCGCTGGACGTGCTGCTCACCCCCACGATCACGGTGCTGGTGGCCGGCCTGGTCACGATCTTCGGCCTGATGTTCGTGGCCGGCGAGGTCTCCGAG
The DNA here is from genome assembly GCF_040684615.1 of Streptomyces sp. NPDC089919. Classification (NCBI taxonomy): domain Bacteria; kingdom Bacillati; phylum Actinomycetota; class Actinomycetes; order Kitasatosporales; family Streptomycetaceae; genus Streptomyces; species Streptomyces sp. NPDC089919. Next base: position 10,577 of record NZ_JBFBGK010000052.1, on the reverse strand, counting down.
GCGATCGGCTCCTTCGCGAACTGGCTGCTGGCCTCGGGCGGGGCGCTGGCCGGCCTGGTCCTGGGCGGGCTCTTCCTGCCGCTGGTGATGCTCGGCCTGCACCAGGCGCTGATCCCGATCCACACCACCCTGATCGAACAGCAGGGCTTCACCGTGCTGCTGCCGATCCTGGCGATGGCGGGCGCCGGGCAGGTCGGCGCGGCCATCGCGGTCTACTACCGGCTGCCGCGCAACGCCTCGATCCGCGCCACCATCAAGTCGGCCCTGCCGGCGGGCTTCCTGGGCGTGGGCGAACCGCTGATCTACGGCGTCTCGCTGCCGCTGGGCCGGCCCTTCGTGACCGCCTGCGTCGGCGGTGCGGCGGGCGGCGCCTTCATCGGCCTCTTCAGTCAGATGGGCCACGCCTTCGGCTCCACCGCCATCGGCCCCTCGGGCTGGGCCCTCTTCCCCCTGCTCGACGGCTCCGGCGCCCTGGCCACCACCATCGCCGTCTACGCCGGCGGCCTCCTCACCGGCTACCTCTCCGGCTTCCTCGCCACCTACTTCTTCGGCTTCACCCCATCAATGCTCACCGACCTGAACACGGCCCCGGACACGGCGCAGTCCACCCCGGAAGACGCCGGAGCCCCCGAACCGGCCCGCGTCTAAGCGCCACACCGCTGCGGCCGGCCCCTTCCGAAGGGACCGGCCGCAGTGGCGTACGGGTCACAGGTGCGGGTCGATCAGGGCGCGGACGTCCTCGGCCGTCATCGGGCCGGTGGCGGTGGCCACCGGGTGGCAGTCGCGGATCAGGACCAGGGTCGGGGCGGACTTCACCTCGAAGCGGCGGGTGGTGGCGGGGCAGCGGACCAGGTCCGTGCGGACCACCGAGACGCGGCCCGCGTACTCCCGGGCCAGCGCCTTCAGGACCGGGTCCAGCTCCTTGCAGGCCTCGGACCACACGCCCCAGAAGTACGCCAGCACCGGCCCTTCCACGTGCGCCATCACGAAGTCGAACTCCGCGTCCTCCAGTGCCTGGTGCACCCCGACCGCCATGGTCTGTCCTCGACTCTCCTCGATCCGCGCACGGGCCCGTCCGCGCCCCCGCGCCGCGGCCATTGTCCCGGTCCGGAGGGCCCGCCGCGCACCCGCCGGGCCCGGGGTCCGCTGACGGAGGCTCAGCGGGTGGACCGGCCCGGCCCGTTGGCCGGGTGGCTGGTTACGATCTCTTCCGCGACCAGGGGGAGAACACAGCGATGAGCACCGACAGCACCACCGGCACGCCCGTGAGCGCGCCGACCGACCCGCTCACCCCGGACGACCCGCAGCGGATCGGCGGCTACTGGCTGGCCGCCCGGCTCGGCGCCGGCGGTCAGGGCGTGGTCTACGAGGCGTACGACGCGGCCGGGGCCCGGGTCGCCCTCAAGGTGCTGCACCGGGACGCCGACCCGTTCGTCCGGGACCGCTTCGGCAAGGAGGCCGAGGCCGCGCAGCGGGTCGCGCCCTTCTGCACCGCCCGCGTCCTGGACGCCGCCGTGGACGGGGACGTCCCGTACCTGGTCAGCGAGTACGTACCCGGCCCCACCCTGGCCGCCGAGGTCCGCGCCCGCGGCCCGCTCGCCGAGGACGCCGCGCTGCGGCTGGCCACCGGCGCCGCCACCGCGCTGGCCGCCATCCACCGCGCCGGGGTGGTCCACCGCGACCTCAAGCCCGGCAACGTCCTGCTCGGCCCGGACGGCCCCCGCATCATCGACTTCGGCATCGCTCGCGCCCCCGACATGTCCCTGACCGCCACCGGCGCGATGATGGGCACCTTCGGCTACATGGCCCCCGAGGTCCTGCACGGCAAGCGGGCCACCACCGCCGCCGACGTCTTCGCCTGGGGCGCGGTCGTGCTGTACGCGGCCACCGGCGCCGAACCGTTCCGCGGGGCCAACATCGCCGAGGTCGCCCACCGCACCACCGAGGTCGACCCCGACCTCTCCGGCCTCCCGGCCCGGCTGCGCCCCCTGATCGCCGCCGCCCTCGCCAAGGACCCACAGGCCCGTCCCACCGCCAAGGACCTCCTGAGCGGCCTGGTGGACGCGGCCACCGACCGGCCCGTCGAGGACCCCCGCACCGCGTCCGCCGACCCGCGGACCGTCCCCGACCCCCGCACCGGCGCGGACAGCCTCGGGCTGCTGCGGGCCGGTGCCCGGCAGGCCGACGCCGGCTCCGGCACCGCGGCCGTCCCCCCGCTCGGCGACCGCGCCGAAGCCGCGTACGCCGCCCTCCCGGAGGACGCCCGGCAGGCCGCCCACGACCTGCTGCTGCGCCTGGTCCTGCCCGGCGGCGCGGCCGACGGCTCCCAGGACACCGTCCGCACCGCCGGCCCCGACGAACTCTTCGCCGACCGCCCCGAGTCCGAGCAGCGGGCCACCGCCCGCGCCGCCGAGGCCCTGACCGCCGCCGGCGCCCTGGTCACCGAACACGACGGCGCGGTCCGCCCGGTCACCCCCGCCCTGCTGCCCGCCTGGCGGCGGCTGCGCGCCTGGACCGACGCCGACCGCACCGGCATCGGGCACCGCCAGCGCATCACCTGGGCCGCCCACCGCTGGACCGGCCACGGCCGCCGCACCGAGGACCTGCTCACCGGCAGCGACCTGCGCACCCTCCTCGACTGGCTGCCCACCACCGCCGCCCACCTGCGCCCCAGCCCCCCGGAGCTCGACTTCCTCGACGCCTCCCGCACCGAGGCCGCCCGTACCGTCCGCCGCAAGCGGCAGCTGCTCGCCGGCCTGGCCGGCGTGACCGTACTGGCCCTGGTCGCGGGCGGGGTCGCCTACCTCCAGAACCGCGAGTCCGAACTCCGCAAGAACCAGGCCACCGCCCGCGCCGTCGCCCAGGCCGCGGACAGCCTGCGCGGCACCGAACCCGACACCGCGATGCTCCTGGGCCTCGCCGCCTACCGCATCTCCCCCGTCCCGGAGGCCCGCGCGGCCCTCAACGCGTCGGCGGTCCAGCGGGAGCGGGCCAGCATCCGGCTGCCCGCCGCCAACAAGGAGGACGGCGACGACAGCGGCCGCGCCTACGCCCCCGGCGGCACCCACGTCCTCTCGTACGGCCCCGGCGGCGCCCAGTGGTGGGACCTCACCAAGGGCGCGGCGGGCATGGCCGAGCCGCTGCTGACCTTCCCGGCCGGCCGGTACCTGGTGGAGAAGGGCGGCGCACTGAGCCCGGACGGCAAGCTCCTGCTGGTCAAGACCGACGGCGCCTACCGCATCCTGTCCACGAAGGACGGCCGCCCGGTCGGCACCCCGATCTCCGTCTCCTCCGACGAGGAGCCCATGGACGTCCTGAACACCGGGCACGTCGAGCTGATGGACCAGCGCACCGGCGTCTACCGGCTGGTCGACCGCACCGGCCGGCCCGCCCCCACCTGGGACCCGTCCGCCACCGTCGCCCCGGACGCCGGCCACTTCGCGTACTGCAACCGCACCTCGCCGCTCCGCGTGACCACCTACGACGACCCCGGCACCACCGTCATCTCCCGCAGCGCCGGGGGCGTCCTCGGCAACGACTGCCAGGAGGTCCGCTTCAGCCCCGACGGCCGCTACCTCGCCGAGATCACCACCGGCAGCCGGACGTACGTCTGGGACCTGCGCACCCACCGCCTCCAGGCCACCCTCGTGGCCGAGGGGACCGACCTGCAGTTCAGCTCCGCCGGCCACTACCTCGTCGGCCCGACCGACGACAAGAGCGCCCACCCCGGCATGCTGGAGGTCTGGGACGCCCGCACCGACGGCAAGCAGCCGCTGGTCCGGATCCCCCTCCCGGCCCGCCAGGCCGACGACGCCGACGACGTCTTCCGGGCCTACCTCGACGAGGACGCCAAACTCCTGCGCTACGAGGCCGCGCGCACGGAACAGCTCAAGGTCGTGGACGTCGCCGCGGTCCTGGACGTGGGCACCGGACCGGCCGCGGACGGTTCGGCGGAGGGCGCGGCCCTCTCCCCCGACGGCACGGCGGCCCTGGTCCGCACCGTCCACGGCCTGACCGCCACCCTCCAGCCGGTCGACCCGGCCACCGGCAAGCCGGCCGGCGCCCCCGTCACCCAGCGCACCACCGAGGGCATCTTCCCCTGGTGGGCCGCCCTCAGCGACGGCGGCCGGGTGCTCGCCTACTCGGACGTGACCCGCGAGCGGCGCGAGTTCGTGGCCCGCGACCAGCGCACCGGCGCCGAACTCGCCCGCTTCCCCTACGTCACCGGCAACATCCCCAACCACCTCGGCATCTCCCCGGACGGCCGGTACCTCACCGCCTCCTTCGCCAACGGCAGCTCCGCCTCCTCCGACGGCTGGACGACCGTCGTCTGGGACGTGCGCGGCCGCCGCGAGGTCAGGAAGTACACCGCCACCGCGGGCCACGGCGTCTTCAGCCCGGACAGCAGCCGGCTGATCACCGGCGCCGGCGACGACCTGGACCTCGCCACCGGGCACTCCCGCCCGGACGCCTTCGGCAAGGGCCGGTACGACTACCAGGACCTCGCCTTCGCCGCCGACGGCGACGCCCTGGCGCTGCGCCGCGAGGACGGCTGGATCGAGGTCTGGGACGGCGCCGCCCGCGAGCGCCGGGTCCTGCTGCCCAGCTCCCTGGTCCGCGGCGGCGGCCGCTACCAGGACGAGGCCGGCCAGCTGGCCTTCACGCCGGACGGCGGCCAACTCGCCCTGGTCGTAGGCGGCGACTCGGTCCAGCTCTGGGACGTCGGCGCCCGGCTGGCCCTCGGCAGCCCGCTGAACATCACCGGCCGGCCGCTCGACGCCATGGCCTTCGCGGGCGGCTCGCTGCGCACCCTCAGCGGCGGCCTCGTCCACGACTTCGACCTGGACCCCGACCACCTGGCCGCCCAGGTCTGCGCCCGGGCCGGCCGCGACATCACCCCCGAGGAGTGGGCCACGTACATCCCGGACGCGCCCTACCGCGGACTCTGCTGAACCCCCGGCTCCCCCACCGCGGCCCGCTGCCGGGCCGCCCGGTTCACCTCCCGCACCCGCCCGCGCAGCCGCTCGCCGCTCAGTACGGCGGCCAGCTCGCGGGCGGTGGCCGGGTTGCACCGCCCCAGGTCGATCAGCGGCCGCGGGTAGTTCCCGGCCGCCGACACCGGGTCCAAGCGCAGCGACGGCAGGGTGATCCCCACCCCCGCCAACCCGGCCTTCAGCTCCGCCAGGGCCTCCTCCGCCACCTGCACGAGGTCCGTCTCCATCCGCTTTCCCTCCACGCTGTGTACCTGTTCCGGCTACACAGCGTGGCGTGCGGTGGCTAGCCTGGGTAGTGCGACGCGGCCAACAACTGCGTCTGTTGGACCCAGCGTTGGGAGACCCCGGCATGGCGCTCGCCAAGAAGCTCGACCCCTCCGCGTCGCCGCGGGCGCTCTACGGAGCAGAACTCCGCTACTACCGGAAGCGCGCCGGCTACACCCAGGACGAGCTGGGGGAGCTCCTGTTCGTGAGCGGGGCGTTCATCGGCCTGCTGGAGGCGGCGGCCCGGCGGATACAACCCGACTTCGCGGCGCGGCTGGACGCGATCCTCAAGACGGACGGGTTCTTCGTCCGCAACATCGCGGCCGGCGAGGCGTCGCCCTACCCGGAACACTTCGCCGATGTGGTGGACCTGGAGGCCACCGCCACCGAGATCCACGAGTTCGCCCCGGTACTCGTACCCGGACTCCTCCAGACCGAGGAATACGCCCGGGCCGTCTTCCGCTCCGCGAACCCCATCCACCCGGAAGCGTCCATCGACGAGTGGGTCTACGGCCGACTCGCTCGCAGCCGAATCTTCGACCATCCAACAGAGCCCGTGTTTTGGGCGGTGCTGGACGAGTCCATCCTGCACCGCGAGGTGGCAGGGCGATCGGCCATGGCCAGCCAGCTCCGGCACATCGCGGACCTGGTCCGCAGCGGCAGGATCGTGGCACAGGTCCTCCCGTACCAGGAAGGGGCCCACGGGGCCATGCAGGGTTCGGTGAAGATGATGGCCTTCAGCGACAGCCAGCCCCTGGCCTACATCCAAAGCATCGAAACAGGACGCCTGTTGGATGACCCTTCCGTGGTCGCCCGCTGCCAGCGGCTTTACGATCTCGCCAGGGCCTCCGCGTTGTCACGGGATGCGTCCCTCGCACGGATCGAAGCGGCAGCGGAGGCATTCGATGGGCACTGACCAGCACACGCTGGAATGGTTCAAGTCAAGCTACAGCGGAGGGGACGGCGGGGACTGCGTCGAGGTCGCCCGCTGGCGGAAGTCGTCGCACAGCGGCGGCGACGGCGGGGACTGCGTCGAGATCGGGCCGCACTGCGGGGTCGTCCCGGTAAGGGACTCCAAGAACCCCGGGGGTCCGAAGCTCGTGTTCCCGCAGACGGCCTGGGGGGCGTTCATCGGGGGGATCCAGAGCGGGGCCCTGTAAACGACGCGTCATGACCGTTCTGTCACAAGCGCCGCCGCACGGAACCCCGTTGCCCTCCCCCGCCCTCTGTACACACGTATCGAGACCACGCGTACCGCGGACGACAACCGGCGACCGGAACCGCGGACGAGACGACTCAGGGGGACGACAACATGCGTTACAGCAACGGCATGCGCAAGGCGGTTCTGGCGACGACGGCGGCCGCGGCCGCCGCGGCGGCGGTGGCCGGCATCCTGCCCGGCACCGCCATGGCGGCGAGCGCCGGCACCGCCACCCCGCCGCCCGCCTGCGCGGCCTCCGCCCTCAAGGTCACCGCCCGGCAGGCCGCCCACCCGCCCGTCGGGACCGGGACCGGGGCCGCCGTCGTGCAGTTCACCAACGTCTCCCGCAAGACCTGCGTCCTGAAGGGCCACCCGACGCTCGCGGGCGCCGGCAACGGCACCCCCACCCACGCCACCCCGCTCAAGGTCACCCCCAAGGGCAGGGCGACCACCGTGACGCTCCGGCCGCACGGCAAGGCGTGGGTGAAGCTGACCTTCGTCCAGGTCCAGGGCGAGGGCGACGGCTACTGCAAGTCGGGCGCGACCCCGAAGGCGTTCCCGACGATGGTCATCGGGCTGCCGCGCTCCGGGAAGCACCAGGTCGCCCTGAACGACGGCTGGTGGGCGTACTGCGACAACAAGGCGACCGCCACCGCAGTCTCGACGGTCAAGCCTTCCTGACCCCACCCGACCGGGTTCACGCCGAGGACGTCAGCACTCGTCCTTCCGCGCCTGCCGGATCAGCGGCTCGGCCCTCTCCAGCGTGGAGGTGACCTGCCAGGTCTGGTCCGCCCGGCGCAGGGTGTCGGCGAACTCCTTGTAATCGGCGTCCTGCCGAGCCGCGTCGGCGGCCCGGTTGACCGCCGTGACCAGGTACTGCTCGGCGGTCAGGTAGTAGGGGTCGGTCAGGTTCGACGGCCTGGGGCGCGCAAGTTGGTCGGTCAGCTGCTGCAGGGACGCGCAGGCGGACTCGGCGGACTTGCGCGCCGCCACCGTGGCCTTGGACGGCGTGGAGTTACAGGCCGTCAGGGAGAGCGCGGCTGCCAGCAGCAGGGGCAGCGGCGGTGACAGGCGAAGTATCAACTGACGTCGACTGGTCATGGGGCAACCGTAGTGAGGACGAGGCCCCGGCCGCCCGGATTTCCGACGGGTGCCCACGCCCGGCCGGCGGCCCGGAGCTCAAGCGGCCCCGGCCGAGCGCCTTCTTATAGGAATGGGAGGCGGGTTACACCCGCCCTCCCACCCTCCCCCTGCGCGCCAACGGCCGCACATACCAGGCGAGATGACTATCCGTGAGCGGGTTGCAACCAAGCGTGCCGAGGGGCTAGCTTTCCGCTGGACGGAAGAAAAAGTCGACCCCCGCCGGTGCGCCAACACCGAACGAGGGTCTGAGCGATCGAGATCGAAAGAGCGATCCCATGCCTGTCATCGAGTTTAGTGTTGCCCCGCACCCCTCCGCCAAGCCCGGTTTCGGCAAAGTCACCGCACCGGACGAACTCCCCCGTACGGACGCCGACTTCTCGCACCTCCCCTTGCGCGAGGAGGCTGTGGCCCGGTACCTGGACCGGCTGCCCGACGGGGCCGACATCAGCGTCAAGACCCTCGCCGCCGTGCTGCCGCTGTGGGGCCAGTGCGCCTTGCGGACCGCCCTGAACCGGCTGGAAACCGCCGGTCACCTGCACCGGGTACGCGAACGCGCCGAGGGCGTGCGGTGGGTGACCCGGACCTACTTCTCCCGTACCGCCCGGGACGGCGGCTGGTGGGCCCGCTTCACCGGTAGGAGCACCCCGGCCCCCACGGCCCCGCCGCCACCCGCCCGGCCGGAGCCGCCGCCCCCGGCTGCCGGCAGCGCGTACGGCGTGCTCGCCGAGCTGGCGCGGGTCGCCCCGACCCTCGCCCTCACCGCCGGGCTGCCGCGGGACGGCGTCCACCACCCGGCCGCCTTCGTCCGCCGGCGCCTGGCCAGCAAGCTCCCGCCGCCCCGGCCGACGGAACCCGAACCCGGCCCGGCCGTCGACACCGGCGCCCGCATCGACATCGGCACCGGCACCGGCACCGGGCTCAGAACCCGGCTCGCCGAATGCCGGGAGTGCCGCGCGCCGGGCAGACCTGCCGCCTTCACCGACGGCCTCTGCGCAACCTGCCGCCACGAACCCCCGCCCCCGCCCACGGGCCCCCTCACCCCGGCTGAGGTCCGCGCCCACGCCACCCGCATCCGCGAGGGGAGACCCGCATGACCGTAGAAGCGGTCCGTCCACCGGCTGCCGGGGCAGTATGGAGTCGAGGAGGCGACCCCATGACCCCGAGCTTTGCCGATCACCCGCAGATGACCGTCGAGGAGTTCGAAGAGCTCGCCCGTAGGGCTCCTGAGACGGTCTCCCTGGAGTTCGTCCAAGGAAAGCTTGAGGTCAAGCCCGTGCCCGACCAGCTCCACGGCGCCATCATCGTGTGGCTGATCCGCCAGTGCATGCAGCACAGGCCCGAGCTCGCCGTCTACCCGGAGCAAGGTCTCAAGGTCGACGCCTACCGGGCCGGCCGTGCCCGGGCGGATGCGGCCTTGGCACCCTTCGACCACTACATCGGCCAGATGGGCGAGTGGGCCGATCCGGCAGGCACCCTCCTCGTCATGGAGGTCACCTCGCACGACGCTGACACCGATCGCCGCGATCGCCAGGAAAAGCGTGACGGGTACGCCGCAGCAGGTATCCCCGTCTACCTGCTCATCGACCGCGACGCGCACGAGGTGGTCGTCTACGCGGAGCCCGCGCGGGGGAAGTACGCGCGGCGGAGCACGTACCCGTACGGCGCGGCGGTCGAGCTGCCGGAGCCGGTCGGCATGACGCTCGACAGCGCCAAGCTGAAGGACTACGTCCGCTGAATCCTTTGGCGGGGTGGGCGCCTCTCATGGGGGTGCGGACGAACGCGTCCGCCGGACCGTCCCCTCGGGAGGAAACATGACCGGCACCGTCATCGCGATCGCGGCCGGCGCGCTGCTGCTGTGCGCCTGCACCGTCACCCTGCTCCGGCGGCGGGGGCAGCGGCGTGGCTGAGTACCGGTGGCCCGCCGCCACCCTCGTCGCGGCGGCGCAGGGCGGGGACGTCCAGGCGCTCACCGCACTCGTCTCCGGCTCGCACCCGCACGTGCAGCGCTTCGCGCACAGCCTGTGCGCCACGCCGCACGACGCGGAGGACGCGGCGCAGGAAGCGCTGATCATCCTCTACCGCAAGATCGGCACGCTGCGGGCGTCCGGGGCGCTGGCCTCGTGGATGTTCCGCATCGTCCGCAACGAGTGCCTGCGGCGCGGGCGTTCGCTGGTCCAACGGGAGCCGGTCCCGGAGTACGGGCCGTCCGCCGGGTCCGGCCGGTCCGCCGAGGAGGACGTACTGCTCCGGCTGGAGGCCGAGCGGGTGGCCGCCGCGGTGTCCGCGCTCCCCGCGGACCAGCGGCAGGTGCTGGTCATGCGGGACATCCAGGGCCTGCCCGGCCGGACCGTCGCGGCCCGGCTCGGCCTCAGCACCGCCGCGATGAAGTCCCGGCTGCACCGGGCCCGCGCGGCGGTCCGCGCCACCCTCCTCGACGGGGCGGAGGTAACCCCTGATGAAAACTGACCCCGCCCCCACCTCCGTCCCCCGCTCCGACCCGGGCCCCGGCCCCGGCTCCGGCTCCGGCTCCGGCTCCGGCTTCGGCTTCGGCTTCGCGAGTGCCACTCTCCCGCGCCATCTGGCGCGCGGCGCCCTCGGCTTCGGGGCGCTAGCCGCGTCCCTGGCCCTGCTGCCGGTCACCGGCCCGGTGAGCCTCCTCCTCGCCCCGGCGGGCCTGGTCGCCCTGCGCGGCTGCCCGATGTGCTGGGCCATCGGCCTCGCCGAGACCGTCTCGGCGGGCCGCCTGCGCCGAGCCTGCGTGGACGGCCACTGCGAACTGGTCCGCGCCCCGGGCTAGTCACGCATGGCCGCGGGGCCGCGCCCCCCCGGCTAGCCACGCGTGGCCTGTACGCGTCGCCGCGGGCGGTCGGGATGTGCGGGGAGGCCCGGGAAGAGCGGTACGGCCAGTGCGGCGGCGAACACCCCCGCAGCGATCACCCGGCGGCGGGCCGGGTCCATGTCGGCCCGCCCGAGGT
>NZ_JBFBGK010000051.1:0-56311 GCF_040684615.1 Streptomyces sp. NPDC089919 | reverse complement strand
AGCCTACCCGGCCGCAACACGGTCGTCCGGCTCCCAGACGGCACTGAACACCGCACCGGCGTCTGGCTCGCCAACACGCGACAACGCCGCAACCGACTCCCCCCCGCACAGTTGGCGGCCCTCGCCCACCTCGGAATCGACTGGGCACACCAGTAACAGCCGTAGCCGTCGTGGGCGAGGATCGCGAGGTGGACGCGCCAGCGAACACCCGACGGTGTCAAGTCCCTACCCGAGCGCTCGACATTCTACTGACGCCCCATCACTTTTTGTCCGTCGGTGAAATTGCGTCGCACGATACTCTCGGTTCTTGAGTGGAAAGAAAACCTTCAGAAGGCTACTTCTGGCGCCGCGGCACATAGCCCATCTTGCGCATCATAGCGACTTCAGCACTTGTCTTTTGTTTCGGCACTGCAGCCGCCAACAGTTGGAGCCACGCAATCCACTCCCCCTGTGTATGCACCCGGCAGGCTTCAAGGAATGCCCCCAAAAATTGGGTCGTGACGGGCTTGCCACCAGACAAGACAAGCCCAAATGTCGAATGAGCATAATTACTAGCCCGCCCAAGGTCCCTCAAAGACATTGACCTGAATTCCCTCAGGCAGCGCAGCGCCATAATTAGATCAAGTTCGCTATGGGCGCGGAGCGGGGGCGTGATGATTCCTGTTCTCTTCCACCTGTCCCACACCCGGGGCCAAGCGGCTTCTCTTCGTTGCTCTGGGCTGAGATTCCTACCTTCATCATCTCCTCCGGGCGGAAGCTCCACAGGCTTGCGAATATTTCTCTGAAGTTCCTCCCACAGCACCCGCCAGGTCGTTTCATCCCCACCACAGGTACCGACGACCGCAACCGTTACCCTCCAAGTCGGCGCACGATCGCCCCCCAACGCCTGGGATAGCGAGGAAATCGAGACACCCGTCTCTTCAGCAATCCTGGCCAGCGTGGGGTTACCAGCAGATGCGCGCAGTTCGCGCAGCGCAAAAGCAAACTGCCAAGTAGGGTGACTCTTGGTAGAAATCGGCTTCATAGGCCGTGACATCGGTCTCCCCCTCCAAAATGGGGTGGGCACCAGGCGGTACCCACCCCCTATTTGGCTAGTGCCGGCAGCAGAGGCTTGCGGACAGCGCGCCGGCAGAAACTGCGGGGAGCGAGATGGATACGTCTACCTTGGCGAGCCAAGCAAAGACGATCAGAATGATTACAACGGCGATCCTCGATTTACCGGTGTAATAGTCGATCCCCAGCTCTACGTGCGACGGAGACAGCACAATGCTTTGGAACACCTGGGCACCCCAATCATTCGATGCGGCCTTCTAGCCGCATTACCCCTTGCGACTCACTCAGTTGGCGCTGAATGAAGACGCGGCAACATGCTCGCCCACTCGTGGAACCGCTGTCCAATACTCGTAGACACCAATCAAAGAATATTGGGCTCTTTTTGCAACCTGCGTTCACTTTTGATGAAATAATTGTAACCAAAAAACGGAAGTCGCGCGTAGAACAGACCAGTTCAAGCGGCTGTTTTTCAGAAACCGTGCACTTTTGGGATGTTGGGCTGGCGCCTTCGGCGCTCTGGCAACCAAGATATGTGCCATGCTGCGGGCGATTGTCCCCATCTTGCCTCTGGGCACCCCCGTCTTACCCCGGACGCTGCCCCGCGCGGATGGCAGGTCGCCTGTTGGCGCAGACGGCCCTCGTTGGGGGCCGCATCAGCGGCCCCCAACTTCAAGTTCGTCGCGATCTGCCCAGTGTCATCGAGTTGTGTTCGTGCGATCCCCGCCGTCAGCTCGCCGTCCGGGACCTATCCGCCAGCACCATGCAGCGGATCCCACCACCGGGGTGCCACTCCATCACCCGGGCCACCGCGGTGCCGGTCAGGGTGAGACGTCGGTGCCGGCTTCCAGGCGGCCTGCCGGCGAACTTCTTCGGACAGCGACCACAAGCCTGGCCGGGGGCCGGTTGGAGGCCAACGCGGCCACCCCGCTCAACGACCGCAGAACAAGCCCCGCCTCCACCAGGCCGAGCTGTCCCGCCCGCCAACTGGGCGCCAGGAAGCCATCCACCAGCGGCAGGCCTTCGGCGGCGATCCGGTCCCGGGCCGAGAGCGCCCACCACCCGCATCCTGGCCGCGCGGCAGCCGGTGCGCCGCCGGCGCCCTCCGCGGTCCGATGGCTGAGCGGAGAAGTGCCGACCCGAGCACGCTGGGGCAGTCTCGTCGCCGCAGGCCGCCTGCGGACCGGCCTCACGTGGTAGAGCCGCTGACTCCAGCTAGCGGGGGTCGAGGGGGGAGATGCCGGTGCCTTCGTACGCCTCCGGCGTCAGGGAGAGCACAGTGAAGGCCTCCCCGCTTTTCGCGGCCTGCCAGGCAACGGCCGCCGGGTGCGCGGCGGGCCAGTCGGTTCCGGGCCAGGCTGCGGCGTCCAGCGCGTGGTCCGCGGTGAAGGAGACGTGCTCGGCGAACCGCAGACGGGCGGCGTGGGAGCCGGCACCCGGCACCGCCCGCTCGGCCGCCAGCACCGACAGCGAGGGGACCAGGACCCGGCCCGTGCCTCGAGAGGCCTCGATGTAGAGGCCGGTGAAGAACGGATCGGCCTGGTACAGAGCGACCAGGGCAGTGTGGTCGAAGACGGCGGTCAGGTTCACGCGGCGGTGCCGCTGTGGTGGGCGCGGACCTTCTCCCACGCGGACCGCCCGGCCTGCTGGACCTGCTCGGTGTACTCCAGCCCGAGCTCGGCCGCCGCCGCCCGTGCCCGCTGCTCCTGCTCGGCGCGGGTCAGCCGGCTGGCGGCGAGTTCCTCGAGGAGCTCGGTGATCGTGGTGCCCCGCTCCTGGGCCAACAGGCGCAGCCGGTCACGCGTGGCTTCGGTCGCCTTGATGCTCGTGGGCTTGCTGTCACTCATACCCGGATTCTACCGCCGGTAGAAACCGAGTGGAGTCCGGCCGGCCCACCGTTCTGCCAGGCGCTGACCTCGGCCCTACCAATCGGGAGGCTGAACAGGGCCTCCGGGCCCGGTGCTGCGGGCGATCTCCAGGTTCGCGGCAGCCGTGCGATGGTGATCGGCGGCAGTCCGGGCGAAGACCTCCGGGAGCGGCAGGGGCTCGCGGGTGCGCTGGACCATGCGGGCCTTCGTGCGGTTCACCCGCCGGTCCCGGCCACCTGGATCGGGCAGGGCATGCCAACGCCCAGCACCTCGCTGCCGCTCACCCCGCTGCCACGGTCGCAGTCAACCGCGTGTGCGGGGCGCGCCGCTGATCGGGTGTATGGAAGGGGAAGGCGGCCGGGTGCCGCTAGAACTCGCGCGTGATGTTCGAGCGTGACGAGAGCGCGGGGCGCGCTCTGCGGTTGGACCCGTTCCAGGCCTCGAAGAGCCTACGGGCCGCCAATACGGAGCGGTGCCGCTTCTGCGGTCACGCGATCTGGTGGTTCGACCGGCCCGAGGGCGGTCGTATCCCTCTGGTCCCTCGGGAGTTCCCGTCGGCATCGGTACCGGTGCGGGCCCGCTGGCACGTGGACGGCGGCATTGCGCGGGTGGGGGATGCCGGCCGCCGGTCCTGCTGGATCGCTCACCCCACGTTGTGCCCGGGGGTCGAGCATGACGATGCAGATGACCCCGAGCTGGCCGGAGCCCGACGAGCCTTCGCCTGGCGTACTAAGAAGGCTGTGAACAGCGGTCGGTTCTCCGCCACTCCCGTGGGCACCGAGGAAGACGCTGAGGAGGACGGCCGTGTCGTGGCCGAGCCGGGAGCAACCCGGCATGTGCTGGCCTACTGCGGGCGCCTGTGGCTGGCCCCCGATGAAGTCGACGCGATTCGGTGTGTGTCCAGCACAGCCAGCGCTGGCGAGCGCTGCAACGACACCGTCTACGACGTGCACAGCAGTTACCAGGGGACGTGGATTCAGGTTGACGTGCCGGTGCCGCCGGGTCGGGCTGGCCAGCAGTCGCTCTGGGCCGGCCGGACGATGTTCGTCTACAGCCTGGACGGCGTCGACTACGACGAAGCCCTGCGGTGGCGTAAGCAGCGCTGCTCCGTTCACTGGACTGGCAGCACCGTCCCCGATGCCGTCGCCCCCGAGCTCGTCGGGTTCAAGATCTTCCAGCATGAAGATCACATCTCCGACCAGCGGCCCAAGCAGGCCGTCCGCCAGGAGCAGAACCAGGTCCGCGCGCCGAAACGAACCCGGTGCGCGGGCGCGGGGTGCCTCAACGGCAAGGACGGGTCGGTCGAACGCGAAGAGGTCGTGGACGGCAAGTGGTGGTGTTGGAAGTGCCGGCCCAAGAACCGCCGACGCCGTGCCGTGCATGCCCGCTGGCAGGGGCAGGGGGAAGACCAGAAATGATCAAGGAAGGGATGGCGACGATGTCACTTGGTATGACTCCGAACAACGTGAAGGCCGTGCTCCTGGCCGACGGCTGGCACCACGTCTCGGAATTCACCCTCGGTCCTTCCCCCTTTGGCGACGGGGCCGAATGGTTTGCCTTCACCGAGGCCTTGGACGACGGCCGGCAACCGACGCGATTGGCTGGCCCGGTCTCCACCATCGTGGGCATGTCCGCGCCAGCACCGCGCAAGGAGCCCGCCATGCCACCGTGGTGCGGGCAGTGTGAGTACCACGACCGGGCGGGCCGGATGGTCAGCGACGCCGACGGTCGTAGGACGCCATGCCCACGCTGCCACCCCGACCCGGAAGCCTGGGCACAGCGGCAGAAGGAACTCGCGGCCCAGCAAGCCGCCCAGCGCGCCGCCTTCGGTACGCGCACCACCGTTACCGCCATCACCGACGAGGCACCGGACTAACTCAACGGCACACAGCATTCGGTGGTCGGTCATGGGTCTGGGACCGCAGCCGGCGGGCCAGGGCAGGTACAGCTTGGCTCCTGCGCTGGCCCGCCGGTCCCGGGCGGCACCGTCACCTCGTATCCGAGCTTGCGGAGAACGTAGGGGGCCTCCTCCGGCGCGTCACGGACAGCAGCTCTGACCTGCTTGTGATGCCGCAGGGTCCAACACGGCCTCCGTCCTCGTGGAGCATCAGCACGCGCAGACCCTGCCAAGCCGGCTTCAGCCGCTGGAGGCTGTCGCCCGCGTGGGAGAAGCCGGCCGTGGTAGTCAGCGGCGGGCTGCCTCGTGCAGGTGCCGGCGCAGCTGGGCGCGCAGTTGCGGTAAGGGGGCGCTCGCGCCGAGCCGCTGCAGGAAGTCTGCGGCGTTCCAGGTGATCAGGCCGCCTTGGCGGGAGAGGTACAGGCCGACCTGATCGATGCCGTACTCGTCGTCGTAGTCGAGCAGAAGGTATCCGGCGAGCTGGTAGATCTCCTCGCGGCCCAGGCGGCGGGGGTCCTTGGTGGCTTTGCAGTCCAGCAGGAGACCGCCGAGGATGTAGTCGGCGTCGGCGCCGCCGATGTCGCTGCTGCCGGCGAAGACCGGACCGCACACGCGGGCCCTATGCGGCAAGGCTCGGAAGGCGGCGAACGGACCTTCCGCGAGCCGCATCTGCTGGTCGATGTCGCAGGTGACGTACTCGGGGGCGGCCGCGGTCAGGTCGTCCAACGTCGTGGCGGGGGTAGCCGAGCTGAGCAGGCTGAAGCGGCGGATCTCACCGGTACGGGCGATGTCCTCGAAGAAGCCGGCCACGAAGCACAGCCGGACGAGCGCTTCCTCGCCCATAGTGCCGGGGTCGGCGAGGTAGGTGTCGACGGTGGCCAGCAGCTCCAGGCCCGCCGCGTGCAGGGCCTTGCGAGAGGCATGGGCGGGTGCGCCGCGCAGCGCTCTGGTGCCGTCCAGGAGCATGACACCGGCGACGACGGCCAGTCCGAGCTGCCCGCCGAGGCTGAGGCGGAGGCGGTAGTCGACGGCGTGTCCGAGGGCCGGCCAGTTCGGGTACTGCACGTCGATCGGCTGTACCGGGTGGGGAAGGCCGGTGATACGCGTCAGGTAGTCACCCACCAGGTTCTGGCTGTAGGGCAGGTGAGCGGCCATGAACTGCGAGACGGGTGAGGAGTCGTACTTCAGCTGCCCGGTCAGACTGAGCTCGATCATCGGCCGTCCGGCCACAGTGCCGTCTCGGCCGGCGTCAGACATGGTCTTTTCGTACTCGTCGATCCAGGCGATGCCTTCGGGGTCCAGCAGGTGGCGGGAGCGGGTGACGGCGACGTAGATCAGGCGGGCCTCGCTCGCGTTCAGCGGACGCTGGAGACCGTGGTCGTCCACCTGCGGGGCCATGAAGCCCTTGCCGATGCGCACCGAGGGCCACTCCCGGCCCTTGGCCTTGTGTGCGGTGGAGACGGTGACTTGCGCCTTCTCCTCCGGAGACAGGCGGTCCACCGCGGCGATGATTTGGTCGGGGCCGTAGGTGTCGACCAGCTGGACGATCGCTTTGAGGTCCTGGCCGGCCTTGTCCTGTTCGGCGTACTCCTGCACCTCGCCCCAGGAGGAGAACAAGAACAGCTCTGGGTGGCTGGTGCGCTGCCCTGCTTTGAGCTCGAGAGCGGCCTTGGCGATGCGCTGCAGCGCGCTGCCCCCGCCGGTCAGCGCCACCGGGATACCGAGCTCCAGGTAGGAGAGGACTTCGCTCATCGCGTCCACGTTGCCGCGGCAGAGCACCGCTTCGGGCTGCGTGACCTTGCCGACACGGGAGGCGGGGCCGTGGCCGGTCAGCTGCATCTCCGACTCAGCGTGCCCCAGCCACCGGTTGGCCACCGCGGCGATGGCCGGTCCGAAGCGGAAGGACTGGGTCAGGCGCAGCTGCTCGGCCGGGAAGCCGGTCATCACATCGCGGGCGTTGCGCCAGCCGTAGATCTGCTGGGCGGGGTCGCCGACGCACACCCGTTGCGCGTCCTGGGCGAGGAAGACTTCCTCCAGGACCGGGTTGGTGTCCTGGGCCTCGTCCAGCAGGACGAAGTCCGCCCCGAGCCGCGGGGAGGTCATCGCCCACAGCTTCATGTAGTGGTCGTGCTCGAACCGCAGCCGGCCTGCGGGTGCGCAGATGTCCTGCCAGGCACGATGTGCGTAGGGCAGCAGCGTGCGGGCGAGAAAGTCCTGGCCGGGACCGTCGAGGCCGTTGACCGGCTCCATGTGACGGGCCATGACCTGCCGTTCGGTGGTGTAGCAGAACTTGCGGACCATGCCCATCACCAGGCGTGCGGCGTGCGTGAGCTTGATCTGGCGGGAGCCCACGTCGAGGTCGCGGGTGATGCCGAGTAGGCGGGCGGTGTGCTTGGCCGGGATCCTTGCCGAGGCGTCCAGGCGGTCGCGGTAGTGGTGACCGACAGCTCGGAAGGCCAGGGAGTGCGCGGTACGGCACTCGACGTTCGGGCCGAAGCGTGCGCGGGCGTCGTCGGCGATCGCCCGGTTGAACGCCACGTACAGTCCGCGTTTGCGGGTGGCGGCACCCATCAGGATCAGCGTGGACGTCTTGCCCGTCCCCGCTCCGGCAACCAGCGCCAGATCCCGGCCGGAGGCGAACACCTCACGGGCAGCCTGCTGCTCCTTCGTCGGCTCCATGGCCATGAGTTCCTCTCTGGGAAGCGCGGCTTCATGTACCGCAGCCCCGGAGAATGCCTACGGTGACGACTGACGTCAATCCATTCATACGTTTGGTAATCAATTTCGGTCGAAGCGAGAAGGGGCCTGCAGGGCAGCTCAGCGGGCCTGTGTGCTGCCGGTTTCCTCTTCTTTCACGCTTGGGTGATGCACCCCTATCGGCGAAATCGAGACAACAAATTTTTTGTGATTCTGGAATGAGTTGTCAGCACCGGTTTCTACGCTGCCGCAGCAGGGGAGGCGTCGGGCACCGCGCGGATGCTCGGCTGTGTGATCGATGGGAGGTGCGGGGTGGCGACGTGTACCCGCCGAGCCAAGTCGACCCAGCGCTTATGCCGGCGGGAAGCCGCCGAGTGGCCCCGCTACGACGACCTTCCCGCTCCCGTGGTGGCGTGCGCCGGCCACCTCACGCCGACGGAATGGGCAGCCTGCCAGGAAGCCCGCGCTCGGGCGCACGCCGACTGGTCCGCCCGCCGGGCAGCGGAGGTGGCCTCGCGCGAAGAACATGCCCAACAGGCCCCAGTACCGCCCGCGGCACGCTATGTCCCACGGCCGTGCACCGGCCAGTGCATCTCCCAGGAACGCGCCTGGGGCCGCGAAGCCGACAGCGCCTCCAGCCTCTGCGCGACCTGCGACGGCTACGTGTGCCTGTCCTGCGGCCAAACCGAAGTCGACGGCATCCTCGATTTCTGCGGCCGGTGCGCGGCTTTCGAATCGGAGATGGACCAGGAGCCAGAGGCGTTCTGGGACGGTGAGATCGACACCGGGCCCGAGCCGCGCAGGCGACTGACCGCGATGGTGCACCAGATCGTCGCGGCCACCGGCGCCACGCACCGCGAGGTCAACACCCGCATCAACCGGACCATCGGGGTACACACCCGCGTCGGAGCCGACGAGCAGATGATCCGCCGCGCCGCCCGGGCCGCCCACGACTGGCTCGACCAGCTCTTCCCAGGCCCCCAGCCGGACGCCACCGCTCCCCCGGGTCGTATCCGATCAGGCAAGGCCGGTGCGGTGCTCGGCATGGCGCCCCACCCCGTTGAACCGTGAAACGAGTGCGACGGAAGACCAACGGCCGGTCTAGCTCAGGTGCGGGCTCCTGTTCCTGTCGCTCAGCTCCAACAGGCCTGCTTACACCGGTCCCGCCCTGTCGAGGCGCACCGATTTGGGCTGCAGGGCAGCGTCACCGCAGACTTCCCGGGTGACAGCACCCACGCGCGACCGAGGCCTTGGCCGAGGCGTCTCCCAGCTCATCCCCCAGCCCCCTGGGTCGCCTGCCCAGCAGGCTTCGGCCACCCTGGCCGCCCTCGCCACCGTTCAGATCCCTGTCGGGGCGCTCCAGGCCGCGGTCGTTCTCCTCGACGCCACCGCCTGCCGGTCCGAGGACGAGCAACTGCGGGCGGCAGCGGAGGCCACCGTCGCGCACCTGCGGGAGGCGATAGGGCCGGCCGGGCCGGCCCCCGCCGCGGCCGACTCCGCCTCCGCGTGGTTCGCCGCTCCCCTCACCCAGAGCACCGAGCCCGAGTAGGTCAGCTTCCGGTCGTCGCGCGGACCGGCCGGGGCCAAGCTATCCCGGCCGGCACCCTGCGCGGACTTCTCCTTGACACCATGACCCCAGATCGGGACGTCAAGGGTCAAACCGGACTCACCGGGTGAGCACCACCCCGACCAGCGTGGCGTACACCGCGACGCCGGCGAGCGCGGTCGTGAGCGGAGCGCTGAGCCGCGGGTGGCGGTGGACGACGTAGCCAAGGCCGCCGAACAGGGCCAGGCCCATCAGGCCGAGCAGCAGGGCAACGAGCTGGGTGGTCGTGGACATCGAGGTTCCCCCTCAGGGTCAGGTGCCGGAGCGGCAAGGGACGGGGATCGTGGAGATCTCCCGTCCCTTGCGTCCCGGGCACGGCGGTGAACACGGTCTCCAGGCGTGGCACGTGTTCAGTGATCCGCACTCTGACCGCCGAGGGGGTTAGCCCCGCAAGCTCCGCCTCACCCACCCTCAGAAAGCGGTCTGACCTGCTGCTTTGGAAGAATCGATGCCGGTCGCTGGGACTCGAATCACAGCCGGAACAAGCTCCGCAAGCCAGCGGCGTATGCACCAAATGACACCAATGCGGCGTGATGGACATCACACAGGAAGAGGAGGGGTGGGGCAGGGGGCCCACCGATGGCCTTGCCTCACAACTAGCCCTACAACTTGCTCTTCAAGTTGCCCTACAACTCGCCCTCCAGGCTGCTCTTCAACTTGCCCCCAGACGCCCCCAACCCGTGGCGTCTTCGCAGTTCAGGCAACGTGGTCAAGGGGGTGGCTACCATCCGACTACTCCCCTGCAAGGGGGTCTGGGCGAAGTACAGACCCGTACCGGGCTCCGTGGCGGTTCCCTTTCGAGTCCTCTTTCGGGTCCCTTTCGGGGTCCCGTTTCGAGTTCCGTACCGAGTTCCGTTCCGGGTCCCCTTGCCCATCTATGACATGCAGGCAAAGGCGCAGGTCAGCTAGTCGTGCACCAGTCTGGCCCACGCCGACTACTTCCCTACAGAGGGTCTGCAGGAAGCCGGACCCGATGCCGACGTCCGCAGCGGCCCATTGACAGGCTTGCCAGAACCGCGGGCCGGCCCGGGTAAGGCAGCCCCGGGCCGCGCCCACACCGGCGGTGCGCCCCACCGGCAACCAAACGCCCCAGGCGGCCAACTGAGCCCCTTTCACACCTCCGCGCAACGAATGGGGCCAACTCGCGCCCCCTGCGGCCCTCAGGGGGCCGTACAGCGGCTAGAACGGTGCAGTGGGGGCCTGTGGACGGTCATGGTCAACGGCCGGCCAAGCTCCCACCGGGCGGGCAGCCTTGACTGCGATGTCCGCAGCCACCGCGGCCTCGGCCCGCTGACGGCGTCCTTCCTTCCACACCGCCATCCGGATCCGCACCTCTGCCTCGAGCTCGGTACCGCGCAGGCCTTCAGCGACCAGGACCGCGCGCAGCCGCTGCTCCTCCGCCGCCTGCCGCCCCCGCCCTGCGGCCCGGAGCGGCTCCAGCTCGCCGTCGCGGGGCGCGGGGACGTCGGTGCCCTGGCACTCGGGCCAGTCGAAGGCCGTCAGCTCCGGGCACTCCTGCCGCAGCGCCTCGGCCGCCCGGGCCTTCTCCTCGGCCCGGGCCGAGGCCGCCGCCCGCACGCGGTCCCGCTGCTCGTTCTCTGCCACGGCCTGGTCGTAGACCGCGACGATCTCCTTCGCGACCCGCTCCTGCGCCTCCACGGCCAGGCGCTGCTGCTCGGCGCCGGCTTCCGCCGCCATCCGCTTCGAGATCGCCAGACCGATCCGCTCGGCTTCCAGGTAGCCGCAGGCCCGGCACTCGGCCCCGGTGTCCAGGTGCACGCCCATCTCGCACTGAGGCAGCTTGCAGTCGGACTGCTTGATCAGCAGCTGGGCCAGGTAGCCGACCGGGCGCACGATCCGGTCCGGGCCGTCGTAGTCGTCCTCGGACCGCCACGCACCGCCGGCGCGCTCCCAGCCTCCGTGGATCCGCAGGACAGCGTGCTCCGGCCGCCGGGGGTACATCGTGAAGGCGCTCGGCCGCGGATCCGGGTCATGCCCCAGGAACTCCCGCACCGCCCGCCGCAGCGTCTTGATCCGAGACGCCGGGGCGCTCAGGACACCCAGAGCGTCGAGCATCGCGTACACGTCGTCCTCGCCCGCCACCGGCACCAGCTCGCTCACCGGCTGAGGAGCCCTCCGTCCCAACTGGCCCCTCACCTGCCGCCCACCACCGGCGTCCGAGGTGGCGCCACCCCCTGTTGCTTCTTCTCCCTGCTCGGTCGCGGCGCAGCCGCCCGGCGCAGCCGGAGTCTCCTCCCCCGCACCTTCGCGCGCCCCCGCGCTCGCGAAACCACCCGCACTTTGGCCTACGGCCGATCCATAGGGGTTGTCGCTCTCGGATGGTGACTCAGAAGGTGACTTAGATGGTTGAGGGACTTCAAGTCCCTGGGGTAGGGACTTCAAGTCCCTGGGGTAGGGACTTGAAGTCCCTGGGTCCCCCTCCTCTGTGTCCGTTTTGCCCCAGGGACTTGAAGTCCCTGGGGCGGCTGCCATGGCCGCCTTCCCGGGGCGCTTCACGCCCTTGTCCGCCCGCTCCTTCTTCGCCGGCGCCTCCGGGATGGCAGGACGGATCTCCGGGGTGATCGGAGGCCGCCCCAGGTTCGCGCGCTGCTCGTTGACGTCCGCCAGCTGCGCGGCGCTCCACCACTCCGCCGGGATCATGACCTCCCAGATGACCGGGCGCTGGGACTCCGGGATCGACAGCCACACCCGCGACCGGTGCTTCGCCTGGCGGCGAAGCAGCCCCCGGGACTCCATCGCCCGGCACTTCGCGCCGACGGTCTTCTTGTCGATCCGCGCGGCTTTCGCGAGCGTCGGATACGACCGGAAACAGTTCAGCCCGTCGAAGTCGCCCTTCACTACCAGGGCCACCAGGACGGCGCGCTCCTCGGCGTCATAGACCGGAGCATGATCAATAGCCCACAGGACTGGATACAGGCTCACCGGACACCCCCAGCAGACACCACATGGGTGCAGAGGGCGGGACGACGGCACCCAGATGCGGGGCTGAAGCGGAAGACGTGCAGGTCAAGCACGGGATGTTTTCTCCCCTATACGGGGAGCCGTGGACGGCAGTGTGACCAGACAGGGCCCTGGAATGGTGGCCTCAGAGTGAGGAGCCCCCTATCCTGGGGTATCGGTGACCACGCGGGCCCACAGGCCCACGGGCATCACCCCCGGCGAGGTCACCTCACCGGACACGACTCGGGCTGTGGAAGGTAGCGAGTCGCTTGCTGTATTGGCCGCTCCTGTTGGCGCAGGGGCGGCTTCAGCGTTTCTAAGGCACTGCGGTCGATGCCACGATGTCAGGGTGTTGCTGTGCCAGCGCTTGGAGTAGACGGCTGTAGGCCACTCGGCGTACGCCAGCGCGAGGCTCGGCCTCGCCTGCCTCCCAGCGGATGATCTGCAGCGGGCGGACGCCGACAGCCTGCGCCACCTGGCGCTGACTCAGTCCGGCCGCACGCCGAAGCGGCCCCCGAAGGACAGGGGGCAAGAGCGGCGTTTGGGCATGCAACAGCATGTCTACGGCTGCCACAGGGTCATGAGTGGCCGTCACCTTCACCTCCAATAGCAAGAGATGTGAAAGATACTCGCAGATCGTTGTTCTGTCCGTCTGATCGACGGGCGTGTCGGCCTCTTTGGCCCGCTCGGATAGGCGGTGGTTTCCTCTCGCTGGCTGCGGCAGCAGCTGCCGACGGCGTCCACATCGCGGGGCTCGTCCCATGGTCCGAGCCCCGCTGCTCTATCCGTAGGGTGCGACCTATTCTTCGGTGGCGGCGCCGTAATAGTCGCTGGTGGCGGGGGTTACTGGCCAGGTGGCAGAAATGCCGCGGGGCAGAGGATATCCGACGGAGAAAAGGGCCGCTGACATCCTGATGTCCTGAACTTCTGCGACTCGTGGTGGCGTCTCATCAGTGCCATCGAAATACGTGACACGGAGCGCGCGCAAAAGAGGAACTCCCATCCGCGGCATGCTCAGGGCGTCGGCTTCGTCGGGCGAAGGCATCCTTGCAGACACTTCTTCTCGCCAGGACAGGGGGCGCCCGCCCCACTCCTCAAGGCGGTCATACATCCCACCAGTTCCCGTGCTTCCGGTGAGCTGCGGGAGTTCCTCCCCCACCCATTGGGCGAGCCAGCTGTCAGCGAGCTGACGATGGGTTTCCACGTCGTGGTCACCGACGATGCGTCGCCGTACCGTCAGGGGAGCGCCGGCCTCGACGCCCAGAATGTCGGCCACATCAGCCGGGGCCGGGGCGGTAGTTACGCGGAGCGGCTCGCCTTCGGGCCACTGGATCGGCCGCCAGTGCTGAGACTCCGAGCCGCTGTAGTAGCCGAGCTCGTCCCTCTCCATCTGCCGGTCGCGCACGACCAGTCGCAGGCGGTCGGGGTGCTCACGGACGTAGTGCCCCGACCGCCGTCGGGATTCGATCAACCCTTCACGGGTGAGCACACCCCAGGCTTTGCGGACCGTGATGTCGCTGACGCCGTACTCCGCGGCGATTTCTCGCATGAGCGGCAGGGCCGAGCCCGGGGGGTACTCCCCCGATGTGATGCGTTCGCGCAGCTCACGCGCGATCTCCTCGTACCTGGCCACTGTCCCACTCCTCCCGCCGGCCGCTGTCGATATTTAGCGTATACGTCAATCTTGCGTCCGGCTAGCTCTGTCGTATACGATAACTCATGTCAGCCGGAGCGGCCCCCGGTTGGAGCCAGGGGCCGCCCGTGTCCCCTCAGGTGCGGGGACCCGTTGCCGACGTTGGAGCGTCGGACCCGGCTGTCGGACCTGCCCATGTGATGGAGGCCGACATGTTGATGCTTGCAGACAGGGGACGCTGGCGGCGTCCCCGGAGGAGTGCGCGGCGCGCTGAGGTTCGGACCTGGACGGCCATGCCGTCTCGGTGTGGCACGGCGAAGGCCGTGGCCCAGGACCCGGTGCCGGGTTTTGGGTTCGGTGGTGACGAGCTGCGGGTGCGGGCGCACCTGCGGGGGCTGGGGGTGACGCTGTGATGCTCTCCCTGAACGCCCGGCGGGTCGCCCAGGACCCGGGGCCGGCGGAGGCGCCGGCTTGTCAGGGGGCGGGGATCGACCCCGACTTGTTCTTCCCGGAGGCCTCGCACGCGGCGGGGCCGCCGAGCCTGGCGGAGCGGCGGGCGCTGCTGGTGTGTGCCGGGTGCCCGGTGCGGGACTGGTGTCTGGCGCGGGAGATGGCGGAGTGCACCGTGGAGACCCGGATCAACGGGGTGCGCGGTGGGCTCCGCCAGGCGGACCGGCGGGCGCTGTTCGTTGAGCTGCGGAAGCGGAAGCGGGGCCAGCAGTGAGCGCGGGCGGGGTGCCCCCGATGCCCCCGCTGCCGCCGGGTTGGCCGGCGGCGCGCCCGCAGGTCGCCGCGGTGGTGCCGGAGCCGGAGCGGGAGCCGGACTGGCTCGACGCGTTGTACGCCTACCCGGACCTGGCGCCGGCCGAGCCCGTGGTTGCCGAGCCCGCGCCGGAGCCGGAGGCCGCCGCGGAGGCGGAGGCTGAGCCGGGTGAGTGGCTGCGGCCGGCGGAGGGCTACTGGCCCTCGATGCCCGCGGCGCCGTCCCTGCCGGAGCGGCCCGCGCTGTCCAACGAGTCGAAGCAGTTGCTGGAGAACGCGGCGGCGGTGGCCGGCGGTTGGTGGATCGGGCTGGAGCCGCTGTACGCGGGGTGGATCAACGACTGCGGGCGGAACTCGATCTCGGGCGCGCTGGTGCTGGGCGGCGTGCTGTGCCTGGGGACCGCGGCGGTCTGGGACCGGAGGACCCGGCACTGGCACCCGGTGATCCGGTGGATCGCCCGGATCCCCCTGGCCTCCGCGGTGACCGCGCTGGCCCTGTACGCACCCGCGACCCCGTTCCATCACTGACAGGAGAGTCATGTTCGAGCACATCGAGACCCTGCATGTGATCGCCGCTGAGCAGACGGCCGGTGAGGGGTTCAGCATCGGCGGCGCGCTGCTCGGGTCGGTCGGCGCCGGCGGCCTGGCGCTGGCCGGGACCGCCAGTCTGATCGGCGGCATCAAGGAGCCCAAGGCCAAGGCCGGTGGGGACGGCGCCGGCGGGGCCAAGAAGGGCAAGATCCGCCGGAAGCTGACCAGCCCCGAGGCCACCGGCCTGGGGCTGGCCACGGGGACGTGCTGGATGGCGGCCGGCTCCATGTGGACGGTCGGCGGCCAGGTGTCGAACGCATTCGCGCAAACGTTCACTTCCGGCGGGTTCGGCACCGTGGGCATGGGCGGCGTCTCCCTGCTGCTGGCCGCGTTCATGTACTTCCGGGAGCCGCGGCCGGCCACGGCGGCGCTCACCGGGCTGGTGACCGCGGGGGTGTGGGCGCAGGCCGGAGGGATCTGGGGCCTGCCCCAGGCGCTGCTCCTGACCGGGGTCCACGCGATCGGGGCGGCGTGATGGCCGACGCCGAGCTGGCCCCCGCGGCCGAGGACCAGGAGGAGCTGGAGGACGGGCCGGTCCTCGAGCTGGTAGCCGAGCCGGGTAGGGCGGCCCGGGTGCGTGCTGAGCTGCGGCCCTACCTCCCTACCCGGGAGGCCCTGGCCGCCGCGTTGGCGGGGGTGGGGCCGGGGTCGCGGGTCCTGATCGGCCGGGGCTGGGCCTGGGCGAGGGAGGACCCGGCGTTCCGGTTCGGCGGGTCCGCGTTCGGCGGCTACGTCGCGGTGACCGCGCTCCCGGCCGCGGCCGGCCCGTACGCCCCGTGGCTCCTCCCGGCCGCCGGCGTTGCCTGGTGCGTCGCCGCCCGCCTGAACGCCCCCACCCCTGGGGCCAGCAGCGGCCCGGGGGCGGCTCCGGCCGGGAAGGGAGCCGAGCCCTGCGCGGAGGGGGAGGGCTCGGGGGACTGCGCTCCCCCGGAGCCGGTGGTGGTGGCCGAGGCGCCGCCCCGGACCCACCTGGTCGCCTTGGTGCACTCGGTGGCGGGCACCAGCGACAGCGGTACCGGGGCGCACCTGGCCGACGTCCTGGCCGCCGCTCAGCGCTCCGGCGAACTGGCCGGGTGGGACCAGGCCGCGCTCCGCGCCGAGATCGAGTCCTGGGGGGTGCCGGTCGAGGAGAAGCTGAAGCTGAAGTTCAACGGCCGGCAGTCGGTCCGTCAGGGGGTCCGAGTGAGGGACCTCCCGGCCCTGCTCCAGGCGGTGCCCGACCCGGCCGGGGAGGAGCCCCCGCCGGGCCCGGCAGCCAGCCCCCCGCCGGGCCCCGCTGCGGCGCCCGCGGAGCCGCCCGTTCAGGCCGCTCCCGCGGCCCCCGCCGAGGGGTAGCTCAGCCACTCCCCGCAGGCCTGTCCCCGGCCCCTCTCAGGGGCCGGGGTAGCCCGGTAGTCATCGCAGGTCAGCGCGCGTCCTACCGGCCGCCTACCAGGCCCCTACCTACCGGCCCTACCCGCCGCGTACCGCCCGCCCCGAGAGGGGCGTGGCCCCCGTCTGCCCGCTGCCCGTCCGCCCCCGCGTCGCACGCCCGGGGGCGGATCGGGGGGAGCCGCCAGCCAGCCCCGCACAGCGCGAGGCGCCCGCCTCAACCGCCAAGAAGATTCGGGCGCCCCGCTCCCATCTCTCACGGAGACAGGAGTCCCATCGTGGCACTCAACGACAAGAAGATCTCGACCGCCCCCGGCAGCAGGCCGGACCCCCGGCACGAGACGACGTACAGCTCCTCGCGCGGCGGACACCACCCGAGCGGGTCGCAGCCGACCCCGGGCGCCGGCAACGGCAGCAACGGGCGTCTGCGGGGCGACCGGTGAGCCGGGGCACGGCGCCGCGCTGCCACGGCCGGCGGATGAAGCAGGAGCGGACCAACCGCGGGACGTACCGGTGCGCGGTGTGCGGCGACTGGACCACCCGGCTCCTGACGCTCGCCCTCGGGGGTGCGTGATGGGAGACGCCGAGCGCCAGGCCGCAGCCGAGGCCATGGAAGCCGCCCGCACCGCCAGCACGGTCGCCATATGGAACGCCACCATCGCGGCCGAGGACCTGGCCGCGACGAACCAGGCCGCCGGGGCCGTCGTGGCCGAAGTTGCCGCGCACCTCGCCCAGTGACCGACCTGCGCCCCTGCGCTTGACCGCACACCCGCGGCGGCCGCGGAAGAGCACCCGCACCCGGGCAAGCCACCGCGGCCGCCCACCGGCGGGCCGGAACCACCGAGCCCGCCGTCCCCAAAGACGTGCCCTGGAGGTACTCGTGACACTGCAGCAGAGACTGCACGACCTGACGCGCAAGGGCGTTCCCCTCGCTCCGCCCGGAGCTGTGCCCGCTCCGGATGGGCGGGGCGGTGCTCCGGCCCGACAGGAGAGCAGGCAAACTGCCGGGATGGACATGACGCTGACGGACGGCCAGACGGTAGGCCAGGAGGGGGCCGTGGCCGGGGCCACCCCGGCCACGGCCGGGGCCGCTCCGCGGCCACGACAGGCCACTCCGGCCGGAGCGGAGACCGCTCCGCCCTTGCCGCGCAAGGGCGGCCAGGGGTGGCCGGGGGGCGGTGGCCAGGGGGAGGCCATGGGCCCGGCCACCGGCCAGGCGACCCCGGCCACCGTGGCCACCCCGGCGCCCGCCGGACCGAGCCGGTACGTGGGCTGGCTCCTGATGGCCGTGACCGTCGTGGGCATGCCCGTCGTGGGCGTGATCGGCTTCGCTGCCTCGTACTCGACGCTGGAGAGGTTCGCCCTCGCCCACGGATTCAGCACGACGCTGGCTCCGTGGTTCCCCATCGGGGTGGACGCGTCGATCATCGCGCTCCTGGCATTCGACCTGGTGATGGTCCGCCGCCGTACGCCCTGGCCTGTCCTTCGCCTGGCAGCGCATGTAATGACGCTGGTCACGGTCCTGTTCAACGCGTCCGACGGCATCCAGGACAACCAGTCGGTCTGGGCCGGGATCACGGCCAACCCCCTGTGGGCGCTCAGCCACGCGGCCATGCCTGGGCTTTTCGTCCTCGGCGTCGAAGGCGCCCGCAGGCTGCTGCTGCACGCCTCCCGCGTGAAGGCCGGCACCGCCGCCGACCGCATCCCGCTGCACCGCTGGGTGCTCTCCCCGATCCGTACGGGCCGGCTGTACCGGCGCATGCGCCTGGCCGCCGTGACGTCCTACCGCGACATGGTCGACCGGGAGCAGGCCCTGGAGGGGTACCGGGTCTGGCTGACCCAGGAGCTGGGTGGCGATCTGTCGAAAGCATCGGAGGTGCAGCGGCTTCCAATGACGATGGCGCCCCGCGGCTACACCGTGGAGGAGGCCCTCGCGCTCCCGGCGAAGTGGAAGGCGGAGGCGGAGGAGCGTGCCCGTGCCGAGGAGGAGCGCGAACGGGTGAGGGCGGAGCAGGAGCGTCAGCGGCGCAAGCAGCAGCAGCTGCAGGCCCTGGAGGACGACACCGACATCAAGGTCGCCGAGCACCAGGCGGCTGTCCGCGCGGGGCAGGCGGCCGCGGGGGCGGAGGCCGCGCAGGCGGCTGCGGAGTCGGAAGCGGCAGCCGCACGGGCCGCCGCGGAGCACCGCCGTGTCGCGGCGGAGCGCCTGTCCCTGACGGAGGCCAAGGCGCTGGAGTCGGCGGAGGCCGCCGCCGCGCGCCTGCAGGCGGCCGAGGACGAGGCTTCCGCCGAGCGGGTGCGGGCGGAGACGGAGCGCGTCCGGGCGCAGAAGACGAAGGCGGCAGCGGAGGCCGCCGAGGCGGAGACCCGGGCCAAGACGCAGGCGGCGCTCGCCGAGCGGGCCGATGCCGACAAGGCGAAGGCGGAGGCCGACCGGCTGGCTGCGGAGCAGACCGCCGCCGTCGCTCGGTACGAGACGTCCGTGCTCGAAGCGCGGATCCAGCAGGCTGAGGATTTCGCACGGCTGGGCCCGCGTGAGCGCTCCGAGCGCCTGGTCGCCCGGATGCTGCTCGCGGCCGGCGTCACCCCCGAGAGGGCCGAAGAGGAGTTGGGCGCGGTACCGCTCACCGAGGTCATGGCCGCGCTGAATGTGGGCCAGACCGCCGCCGGCGACATCCGGAAGGCGGCCGTCGGCCGGCTGCTGGACGGGTACCGCCCGGACGATTTCGAGCTGGCGATGGACAGCCGGACCGCCTGACCCGACACACGACGGCGGGTGCCACCCCAACCCCGGGGTGACACCCGCCGTCGCGCGTTGCCCCTCAGGGCCGACTGCCCCACCACTTCCGGCGCGAAGCGGCCGCCTCGTCGTCAGGCGATGAAGCCGACTCGGCGTAGGCCTGACCGGGCACCGTCGGACCGGCCTCCGCCACCGAGACGAGCGCGGACCGCACCGGGGCGGGAGTCAGCGCTGCCACCGCCCGCTGCAGGTCTTCAATACGAGCCAGCCGCTCGGCGAGCTGGAAGCTCATGTGCTCCACCCTGGCCTCGGCGAGCTGTTTCGCGTGCCGCTCTTCGGCCAGGGCCAGGGCATGCTCGGCGCGCACCCGGGCCAGCTCGGCCCGCAGGGCAGCCGCGTCCTGACTCTCCCCATCCGCCTCAACCTGGCCTGCGCCAGTTGCGGCCGAGGCGTCAGCCGGCGCCGGGGCGTTGAGACGGAACCCAGCCGCCAACAACGCCTCCACAGGGATCAGCCACCCGCGCTTAGGGTCCTCAACGGAACCCGACAGCTCACCGAGTTCTCGGCGGCGGCGGATCGTGGAGCGGCTGACGCCGCACGCGGCGGCGGCCTCCCGCTGGGTCAGCATCGGGCGCGTCATGCGGGCCATTCTCCCTGGTCGTGTTCCGTGGTCGAGGGCGACCCACCAGGCGGTTGCTCGCCTCGACTGCCGCCCATGCACCGCGTACCCGTGACGGTCCGGCAGGGGCGCGAGGTGGTCTGACCGCCTCTCACCGGCGGTCGGATTTAGGGTGTCGAAATTTTTCGACACCCCGGAATCGGAAGCATTTTCTCCGGCTTGAACCCTGCGGGATACCCTGCATGCGGGACCAAGGATGTTGTGGGAAGGATCCACCATGCAGGGCACGCGCATCGCGTCGTACAGCGAGAAGGGCGGCGTCGGCAAGAGCGCACTCGCGGCCGGCCTCGCAGCTGTCGCCCGCAGACGCGCCCAACAGGGCCTCATCGGGACGGTCTACGCCGCTGACCTCGACCCCCGCGGCACGTTCACGTCCGAACTCGGACTCGACCCCACCGCACTCCCCAGCAGCGTGAACGACCTCCTCGCCCTGGACAATCAGGGGGAGAAGGGGCTCGCGGCCGACGTGCTGCAGGACGCCGCCGACGCATGGTCAGGACTGCGCGTACTGGCCGCCGAACGCGTACTGGGACACCGCGAGACCGACCCGTCCACCGGCCTTGTCTTCCGCCTCCGCAACGGCTTGCACGGCGTCATGAAGGACGGCGACGTCAGCCTGATAGACCTTCCGCCCCGAGTCGGCGGCCACCTGGTCGTCGCCGGCCTGACCACCGCGACCCACGTGTTCATCCCGGCGACCCTCGACGAGGACGGCCGGCTCGGCGTGCAACACGCGATGGCCACCGTCGAGCAGGTGAAGGAGGACTACAACCCGAACCTCCAGGTCGTCGCGATCGTGCCGAGCATCGTGCCCGGCGGCAGGAGCACCCTCGGCGACGTCATCGGCAAGCACCTCGCCGACACCTACGGCCCGCTGTACCGGGACGACCTGGCCATCCCGCGCCACACCATCCGGCAGCACACCCGCTTCGCCAAGGTGCCCATCACCACGCAATCCGGCAGGGAAGCTACTGCCCTGGTGTCCGCGTACGACAAGATCCTCAGCGTAGCGGGAGTCCCCGAATGAGCAACAAGCTGATCGCGCAGGGCGTCCAGGGCCTCGAGGCGGAGACCGCGCAGCGCGCAACCCGAGTTCCCCGTGCCGCTGATGCGACAAGGGATCCGGCTCTGCCCCACCCGGCGAGCGAGCCGATCCCCGCGGCTGAGCCTGCGAGTCTGCTCCCTGCAGAGTTCGACGTCGCAGGTATCGGCGGGCTGGACACCCTCGCGCAGATTGAGCGGCTGGAAGACGCGTACCGAGCCGCAGATCGTGCCGAAGGCGCGTCGTTCCAACTCGCCAAGATGCGAGGCAGCGTTGCGAAGGGCGAACTGATCAGGCTCCTGTTGGATCGGAACGCGAACGTCGAACGCGGCATGTCGGTCGGCGCGTACGCGGAGACTCTGGGCATCGACCGTTCGTACGTCTACAAGCTCATGGACGACGCGAAGAACATCAGGGACCTCACCCAGCTGATCGACGAGACCCAGACTCCGATCATCGCTTCCCAAGCAGCTTTCCTCGCCCCGCTGTACCGGTCCGACCCCGAGGCGGCCGGCCTCGTGCTGGAAGGCGCCAAGGCGACGGGCAAGCTCTCCCTCGCGTCACTCACCTCAGCGGCGCAAGACCTCGGTCTCGTGCCGGCCGCCCCGGAGAAGCGCACCCCCGAACCCAAGCCGACACCTTCGAAGCCGACGGCAGAGATGGCGGGCCAGCTGTCCTTCGCAGATGCCTATCGTGCCCTCGCTCCACGGCGCATTGAGGAACTGGTCCAGGAGGACCCCGATCAGGTCTTGGCGCAGGTGAAGCTGATCGAAAGCGAACTCGCGCGTGTGCTGCGCCGGGTCGAAACGGCCAAGAAGACCGCCCGCAGGGCGATGAGCGCTTCGTCGGACCAGAAATGACCTGACCCTGGCCCAAGCCTTCGTTGGCGGGTAGAGCCGTTGTGGATGTGGGTCACCCAAATTTGGGTGACCCAAACGAAGCGTGCCTGAACAGCCGACTGGCTAGCTTGTCAGCTAGCTGACGCGCTTGCCAGGTCACTTCGTGGGGTGCGAGTCAGCGAGCCTACTCGGCTGGGGGCTTGAGGTCAGGTGGTGGCAGCGAGGAAGAGCGCGGCCAGCCCGAGGGCCAGGGCGTGGGCGGCCTGGTCGACGTGGGCGGCCCCTCCGTGCTCGGCCCAGCTCTCCTGGCGGGCGAGGCGCATCCAGCGGGCCACGGGCCAGCGCCGGTCGATGAAGCCGTGGGTCGCCCCGATCCAGAGCAGGGCCGCGCAAGTCGGCCAGCCGCTGAGCGTCACCTCGTCCAGGAGCAAGGCGCCGACGGCCAGCGCGACGCCGCACAGCAGGACGTGCGTGGCGGAGTGGGTGAGGTTCGCGGTCCAGCCGGCGCGGCTGCAAGAGGCCTTGTGCCTGGCCTGGTGGTCCGTCTGAAGGGGGTAGTCGGCGAGCCAGTGGCCGAGGAGGAGGAGCACGAAGCCTGCTGCGAACATGGTGGTCTCCCTGGTCTGCGATCGGGTGAGGACGGGGCGGCCGTGCGCCTGGCAGTGGACGGCCGTCCCCTTTCGGACGGTGGTGGTCGCCGGAGCGGCGGTTGATGCACCACGTGAAGATCTGCACTGTCCGGAGTGCATCTGGTTAGAGTCGAAGCGGCGCCCGAGACCACCTCTCATGGACTCGGGCGCTGCTGTTCTCGCTGGGGTTGGCTACCTGGGCGTGGTGGCGGGGGTTGTGACCGTGGTGCTACTCGTCCCAGCAGGTTCGGCCGACGGCCGGCGACGGCGCCGGCCGCGAAGGCACCTCTCATACCTCCGGCGCCGTCCGTCGAGGCGCAGGTCAGGCGCGGGTGGGAGCGATGTAGCGCCGGACGGCGACCATGAGGCCGAAGGCCAGCAGGAGACCGGTCAGGTGGGCACCGGCGAGGACCGCCTTCGCGGCGGCGCCGGTGAGGTCCTGGGTGTCCGTGATGATCTGCCCGGCGGTGAAGCAGAGGCCCCAGACGAGCGCCATGGCCCCGGCGAGGATGAGCAGGCGCGCCCCGACGGGGAGCCAGTGCGGGCCCTTGGACGGGCCGGTCCGGGTGGTGACATGGGCGAGGTGGGCGGCGAGGGCCTGGTCGCGGGTTCCGGCCGTCTGACCGGGCATCCGTCCGCAGGAGCAGGAGGCCGTGTACCGGGCCGTACCGGCGGTGGCGGAGGCGTCCTCGTTGATGACCAACTGCGGCAGGTGGCGGCCGTCGTCGATGGCGAACCGGTCGAGCATCGTGTCCCCCTGGGTGCGTAAGCGGCTGCGGAAGCCGGGTTGCATGGCCGGCGTCTTCACTGGGCGGCCTGGGCCAGCGGCATGGTCTGGGCGGCCAGTTCGGTACGGCGCTCGTGGGCCTGGTCAAGATGGGCGCGAAGACGCTCGGCGGTCTGGGCCGGCGTGCGGTCGAGGTCGGCCTGGTGCTGTTCCAGCGCCGGGTGCCCGGCATCCTGGATCTGGCGGTAGGCAGCCTCGTCCCGCTCCGTGGAGCAGTAGAACGGGCGGTTGATCGCGGCCTCGGCGCGCTCGCACCACATGTCGACGCCGATCCGGGCTTCGTCCACCGCGAGGACGTAGGCGTGGTGGGCGGCCAGCCAGGACGCGGCGGTGCTCAGCGCCTCCCAGCGCAGCTCGACCTGGTGCAGCAGGCGGTCTCGGGCGGAGCGGGCGACCTGTTCGTGGGCCAGCAGGTCGCGGACGTCGGCGTAGCGGACGGTGGTGTCCATCAGGGCGACCAGCCGCATGCCCTCCGTCTGGACCTCCTGACCGCGCTTGTCGAAGGTGGGGTGCTCGGCGATCCAGCGGAGCATGGCGGCCTGGAACTCGGCGTCTGCCGATTCGCCGTTGCCGGTGAAGCCCTCGATGTCGAGCGGGGACAAGTCGGTGATCACGGTGCTCTCCTTCGGTCGGCTGCGGGGGTCGATGCCCTGAGACCTGAGGTCGTCGTAGATGGTCTGCCGGCTCTTGGCCCGGGCGGCCTCGGCGATCGCCACCACCGTGGCGCCGGCCCCCCAGGCCGCGGCGACCAGCTCGGCGCGGCGTCCGGGGACGGACCACTGGCGCAGGGCGGCCAGGGCCTGCTCGCGTTCTCTGTTCACGACCCCAGAATGCTGTCTAAGAAATGGACATGTCTATGAGTTAGACATCTATGGCTGGAAGGGGGCTGAGGCCCGCCCTGCGCGCGGCCGCTGCCACAGGCGCGGCCGCAGCGCCCCGAGACGGCCGGTCCGGCAGGTCGGGTGCCTGCAGGCGAGCAGCACCAGCGCCCGGGGCGTCCAGGCGCCCGCCCGGTGACGCGGACCGATTCCGGCCGCTCCACACCGGTGGACCGTCGCGCAGGTCGCTATCACCCGTTCTGCTGACGTATGCGCACGAACACGCCTGCATATGGCCAGAGTTGGCTGGTGAAAGGCCGGGACCAAGGATGCCCGCGCGCCGTAGATTGCCAATGGTGATCGTTTGAGCACGGTGCGCGGGGGTGGGGCATGACGCAGGACGCGGGCGGTTGGATGGACCCGGCGGACGGCGCTGCGCCGCACCCGCAACCGCAGCTGCCTCATATCCCGCCCCAGCGCCCCGAGCACGCCCCTGCCGAGGGCGTCCCGGCTGATCCGTACGGCGGCCCGCCGGACCCGTTTCTGGGCGCCCCCGTCTCGGGTGAGGAGTGGTGGCGCTGGCCGGACCCTCGCACGGAGACAGAGCAGGCCTGGGCCGAGGAGGGCCACCAGAGCAGGGAGGCGGCCTGGGAGGTCGGTGCCGCGATCGGCGAGGCCGTCGCCGCCCACCTGCCCGGCCCCCCGCCGTCACCCGCCGAGCGAGGCCTGGACCTCTCGTGGATGCGCCTGAAGTACACCGCCCCCGCGCTGCTCATCGCCGTCGTCATGGCCGTGCGTGGCGCCGGGCCGGCTCGGGCGTTCACGAAGTCGGTGGCCGACGACGGCCTGTTCGCCCCGTTGGGGGCGGTGTTCCTGGTCGCCGCCGTCTTGCTGGCGCTCAGCCTGCTGCCGGTCGGGAACCTCTTCGCGGGCCTGATCGGATCCGTGCTGCGGGGGGTGGGCATCGTCCTCGTCCGGGCTTGGCACGCCCGGGTCTTCGGCTACGTGCTGCGCCTGCTGGCGGCGGTCGTGGCGTGGTTGATCATCATCGCCGTGCTCCGCGTGGTCGGCCGTACGGCTCTCAACTGGCTGACAGGAGTGTGACGTGACCACAGCAGGTGTGGCAGGCGGCGGGATCGGAGCGGTGGCGCTCGGCCTCGTGCTGCTTTTCTACCAAATCGGCCGGTGGAAGGGCGGCGACCCGACTCCGCCGCTGCATTTTTTCGCTGGCGTCGCCCTGGCCGCGCTGCTGTTCCTCGGCGGCGGTGTGCTCGGTGTGATGGGCGGGACCGCGGCCGCGCTCGGCGACGGCCTGGGCACCTACGCCCTCAAGGGCGCCTCCGGCGTCGCCGCCGCGAGCGGTGGCACCCCGTCGCTGACCGGCGGGGAGAAGGTCGGGGTCTCCGGTGTGATCGCGGGCCTGTGCCTGCTCGCCCTGTACGCGGGTCTGATCAAGTCCGGCCGCTACGACCTGAAGTCCCCGGTGCTGCGCGGCGCGCTGGTCGGGGTGTGGCTCGGGGCCTCGGCCGGCCTGGTCGGCATGGCCATGGGCCTGATCCGCACCAGCGGCAACACGGTCGGCGACCTGCTGATCCACAGCATCTGACGGGGGAGAGGAGAGAGCGGTGAGTGAGGCGGGCCCCAAGAAGGGCGGGGGACTGGCGGCGGGCACGGCGCACCTGCGGGCCGAGTGGGGCCGGTGGTGGCGCACCGAGGACCTGACCGACACCCACATCGCGCACCGCGTCCTCAACGACCAGTACCGCACCTGGATGCGCTTCAGGCAGCGCAACAAGGCGGAGGTCTCGCAGAACATCGGCCTGCTCAAGGAGCAGCAGAAGATCGGCCGCCAGGCCCAGATGATGCAGATGAACGCGCAGCGGCAGCGGATGCGCCGCGGCGGGTACGGCGGCTACTACGGCGGCGGGGGAGCCTCGCCGGTCATCTCCTACCGGGTCATGCAGTGGTCCGCCCTGCAGATGCGCATGGGCCAGGAGGAGTTCCGGCACACCGAGGTCACGCCCTCGATGCTGGCGATCGGCCGCGGCCAGGTCCGCTCCCGCCGCCACCTGGGCGCGGGCATCGCCGCCCTGCTGCTGCCCGCCGCCTGGATCGGCCTCGCGATCCTGTCCGTCACCGCCGCGGTGGTCGTGGCCGTCGCGGCCGCGCTCGTCTTCACCGTGGCCGCCGCCGCGGCCGGACGGAACCCGGGCCACCGCCGGCCCCCGGTGCCCCGGCTGCTGTTCGTCCCGGCCGCACCGCCCGCGCACACCGAGCTCGCCGAGCCCGAACCGCAGCCGTTCCCGCTGCGCGAGGCCGGCCGCGACCCCCGAAGGGTCCGCGAATGCATGACCCTGGCCCTGGCCGCCCAGCGCGCCAAGGTCGCAGATGTCCTGCTGCCGCAGGAGACCAGCTGGGGCTGGAGCGTGCCCGTGGTCCTCTCCGGCGGCACCCTCGGCGACCTGATCCGCATCCTGCCGAGCCTGACCACCGTGCTCCGCGTCGGAGCCGGCCGCATCCTGGCCCAGCGCACCAACCCCGACGACGGCTCCGCCATTACCGTGCGGATCCTGACCTCCGACCCGTTCGCCAACCCCGGCCCGTTCCCCGTTCGCGCGCCCCGCTCGGCCTCGATCAACGACCCGTGCTCCATCGGCATCTCGATCGACGGCGACGAGACCCCTGTCATCCTCGCCGGGCAGCACGCCCTGATCGTGGCCGACTCCGGCGGCGGGAAGAGCGCGATGGTCCGGGCTCTGGTCGAGTACGCCACCGCCTGCGTGGACGCCGTCGTGGTCGACGTCGATCCCACCGGCCGGGGCCTGGGCCCGCTGCGCCCGTGCGCGGTGCGCTCCGCCCTGAGCCCGCAGGCTGCCGAAGCCGAGCTCGAGTACCTGCTGGGCCTGGCCCGCGCGCGGATCGCGACCATGGACCCCGCCGTCGACAACTGGCCCGTCACAGCCGAATCGCCTGCCGTGATCGTCGCCGTCGACGAGTGGCCGCAGCTCACCAAGCGCGGCAAGGCCGCGGGCGTGGCCCTGATGCGCATCGGGCGGAAGGCCCGCATCACGCTCGTGATCGTCACCCAGGACGCCACGGACGACGTCATGAGCGACGCCATCGCCGACGCCATCGGCCTGCGGATCATGATGCCCTGCCGGGCCGCGGACGTCCCCCTGGTCGTCGGCCAGCCCGACGCCATCGCCAAGGGCTGGCTGCCCCACCACCTCGTCCCCTCGCCAGGGGAGTGGGAGCCGGCCGACGCCGGCAAGTTCTACTGCATCACCCCCCGGCACCGAGAGCCCATCCTGCGCTACGTCCGCCACCTCGACGCCGCCACCGCCGCCATCCGAGCCCAAGAGCGCGTCAGCGCCGGCCTGCCCGTCCTCACCGCCCCCGCACCGCCGGCGCCCGCCGCCGGGCCGGCACCGGCGGCACCGATCCCCGCGATCGCGGCCGCGTTGCTCTCCGCGTTCGCCA
The DNA here is from genome assembly GCF_040684615.1 of Streptomyces sp. NPDC089919. Classification (NCBI taxonomy): domain Bacteria; kingdom Bacillati; phylum Actinomycetota; class Actinomycetes; order Kitasatosporales; family Streptomycetaceae; genus Streptomyces; species Streptomyces sp. NPDC089919. The sequence continues at coordinate 28,861 of NZ_JBFBGK010000051.1, read as the reverse complement.
CGCACGGTGACCCCGAAAGCCTGACCGTCGCGCAGATCGCCGACCATCTCGCCGGGGTAGACCCGACGGTGTGGCGGCAGTGGGACGGGCGAGACGACCGGCTCGCGATGATCGGCCGCCGGATCCAAAAAGAGCTGCGGGACGCAGGACTGGCCATCGGCACCAAGCGCCTCTCCGAGCTCCCCGGGCGCCCGACGGGCTACCGGCTCAAGGACCTGAGAGGCGGCCTGTCGTGACCTGTCAACGACCTGTCATCCTCCTGGCAGGGCCTGTCAGTTGCCTGGCGGAATCCTGGCAGGGCCGCCCGTTCGGCCTGCCGACCTGTCACCATGAGACAGGTCACAAAACAGGTTGTGACCTGCGGTGACAGGCCGGACAGGTCAAATCGAGACCCCACCCCGGAGGGCCCGTGACCTCGCATAACCCGGCACAGCACGCCCGGGTGGCCGCCGACGCCCTCGACCGACTCCTCTACGAGGTCCGCACCGGCCGCGCCGCCTGGGCCCCGCACACCCTCCCGCCGGCCGTCACCGACCTCGCCCGCCTCGCCGAGTCCCTGGCCGCCACCGCCCAGCAGGCCGCCGCCGCCCTGGACCCCGCCGCCCCCACCACCCCCAGAAGCAGCGCCGCGCTCCGCATGGCCGGACAGGCCGCGACCACCGTGGCCGCTCAACTCCGACAGGCTCAGCGGGCCTTGCCCCGCCACTGACCGTGACCGACTCGACGACCGAAGGGGACGCCAGTGCCGATCCTCGATGACCCGTGCGCTCTCCTGCCGCCGACTGCGAAGGCCGCCTGCGAGAACAAGCTGCCCTCGCCCACCGCGCCCCCGCCGGGCGGGTCCCCCGAGGACCCCAGCAAGTCCCTGGACCCGCTGACGTCCCTCGCGCACTCCATGGCCAAGGCCGCGCAGTGGGTCGGCCACGAGCTGGGCCGGCTCATCTCCGACCCGGGCGCCGTCGACATGACGAACAAGTCCTTCATCCAGCAGTACGCCGTGGTGTTCGCCGCCTCCACCGTCCTGGTCCTGGTCCTGTGGCTGCTCGCGGTGGCCAAGCGCGCCGCCAAGGGCGTCCCGATGACCACTGCCCTCGGCGAGGCGGTCAGCTACCTCTGGCTCGCCGTCTGCGCGACCGCGTTCACCCCGCTGATCCTCTACGTCGTGATCGGCGCCACCAACGCCGTCACCACCGCGCTCGCCAACGCTCTTGGGACCTCCCCACAGGGTTTGTTCGACTCCGTCGGCGACGACCTGGTGGCCGGCAAGGTCGGCGGCGGCTCCCTGATGGTCCTGATCGTCTCCCTCGTCAGCGTCGTCCTCTTCGGGGGCCTGTGGCTCGTCCTGGTCATCCGGGCCCTGGCCATCTACGTCGGCGCGATCTTCAGCGCCGTCATCTACGCCGGGCTCGTCGACCGGGACTGGTGGGGCCACGTTCGCCGGTGGGCCGGCGTCATGCTCGCCCTGATCTTCGTCCAGCCGATCATCGTGATCACCTTCGGCCTCGCCTCCGCCCTGGAGACCGAGCCCGGCAAGAACAACGTCACCACCGGCCTGGCCATCAGCGCCATCGCGCTGGCCCTCGCCGTCTGGATGATCTCCCGCGTGCCCGCCGCCGGCGACAGCTTCCGGGTCGCCCGCGGCATGGCCAAGGGGACCGCGGCCGCCGCCCGCGTCACCGCCCGCACCACCTCGGCCGCCACCGGCGTCCTGTCGGGCATGGCCGCGCACGGAGACCGCAGCCCGGGCCGCTCCAACACCATCGGCACCCAGAAGGCACCCAACAACGTCTCCGGCGGTATGGCCGCGCACAGCAACCGCGCCCCCAAGAAGCCCAAGGACTGACCGAGCACGCCGGAACAAGGTCGAGGCCCTGCTGCAGCCTTCCAGCGCTGCAGCAGGCACATCGTTTTCGGGCCGGGCGTGACCATGGTGCCCGGAGCCCCGGCGTTCAGCAGAGCGCCGGGCGGCGGAGCCGGCGCTTCCCTTCGCACGCTTCAGCGAAGATCCTCACCCGGCACCCTTCGGGTCACTGCTGCTCGACGATCCGTGCCTGCCGATCCTCGACGAGCTGCTTCCACCGGGCTCGGACGGCGTCCGGGCCGTCCAGCCACGTGGTTGGGGAGACGGCCAGCGGCAGGCCGGCCATGAAGTGCGCGACGTCCACGTAGTAGGCGTAGTCGCCATGCTCGGCGAGATTTCGCAGCCGATCGACCACGGCGCGGACCTTGTCGGGCTCGGCAGCAGCTGCGTGGTGCAGGGCGAGGACCAGCTCGAGGACCGCTTCAGCAGAGGTGATCCCGGCGGTGCGGATCTCGGCGCGCAGCGCGCAAGCGCCCTCGAGGCTGGCGAGGGAGCCGGCGCTGCGGGCGATGGCTGCGACCTGGACGGTCAGAGCGGTGGCGCGCTGGTCGAGACCGGCAAGAAGTTGTTCGGCGAGGGCGATCTCGTCGGCGGCCTGCTCGGGGTCGGTGAAGGCGATGGCCAGGGCGCGGTTGGCTTGGGCGATGGCCTGCTCGCCGCGGTTGGCGTGCTGCTCGGCCTCGGTGCGGGCGGCGGTGAACGCCGCGGCGGCCTGGTTCATGTCGCCGTGGGCGAAGTGGATGTCGCCCAGGACGCGATGGCCGCGGCCGGGCCAGCCCAGGGTGCCGGCCGTGGCTAGCGCGGAGGGGAAGTCACCGGCGGCACGGGCCAGATGGGCCAGGCCGCGGGCCGCGTCGGCGGCGAGCCGGCCGCCGCGGTCGGCGACCTGTCGCATGCCGTCGCGGGACGCCGTGCTCTGCCCCAGGTCGCGGTGGGCTTTGGCTCGGTAGTACAGGGCCAGGTCGGTGAGCTCGGTGGGCAGCAGGCGGCTGTCGAGGATCTCGTCGAGGCGGGAGACGGTGACGGAGCGGTGTTCGTGCTGGCGCCGGGCGAGCGCCGACAGGAGGGCTGCCAGGGCGTCGGCGGCGGTGGCGAGGTGCTCGTCGGCGCCGTCGCGGGCGGGCAGGGGGAGGGGTTCCCATACGTAGTCGTCGGTGTAGGCCCAGGCGGCGTCGGTGAGCCAGCCGAGGTCGAGTTGGTGGTCGCGGGCCAGGGCTAGGCCTTGCCGCAGGACGCCGACCAGCAGGCGCCGGTCCGGGCCGGGGGCCGTCTGCCACTGGTCGCCGAGCGCGGCCAGGGCGCGTACGGCGGCCTGGTGCCAGTCCTCGGGCGTCCAGCGGTCGTCGGTGGCGTCGTCGGCGGTGCGCAGGGTGGAGCGGATCAAGGCGTGCAGGTGGTAGGGCCACAGGGCGAAGGTGTCGTGGCGGACGAAGGGCCGCTCGACCATCCGGGAGGCGGCCGCCAGGTGGGAAAGGCCGGCGGCGGCCGTGGCCAGCTTCAGGTCGAAGGCGTCCAGCAGCGAGGCCGCGCGTAGGAGGTGGCGCTCGTCCGGGGTGAGGTCGGCCAGGGTGCGGGTCAGCAGGGCGGGGAAGTCAGCGCCGAAGTCCGCGGCGGCCGGCGTGTGGCCAGCGCGGTGCAGCTCGAGGAAGCGGTGCGCGGCGAGGTCGAGGTAGAGGGGCAGGCCGTGGGACTGCTCGGCGATGATCTGTCGCAGGTCGGCGTCGATGAGGGGTTGGCCGTCGCGGGTGAGGCGGCGGGCGAGGTAGCCGGTGCAGTCCTCCGGCGAGAAGTCGCCGATGAGGACCTGGCGGCCCGCTCCGGCGGGGGTGCCTGCGGTGCGGGGTCCGGGGACGGCCTGGCCGGCGAGCCCGGGCCAGGCGGCCGGCCCGGTCCAGTCGAGCTGGCCCTGCAGGGCGGGGTCGGCCCACTGCAGCCGCCCGCGACCCGTGACGATGAAGAACGCGTTGGGCAACAGCCACACCAGGCGCTGCAGGAGCCGTTCGAGGTCGCGGTGGGTGCGGGTGCCGGTGTCCTCGAAGGTGTCCAGCAGCACCACCGGGACGACGGCCTGGTCGGCGGGCAGCTGGCCGAGCTCGAACGCGAGCAGGTGCGGGTAGTAGGAGAGGGCGTCCAGGTCTGGCTCGGCGTCCAGGAGGTCGGCCAGGCGCGCGCAGCCGGCCAGGGCCCGGACCGTCTGCCGGCGCTCGCGGAGCGCGGTGGTCAGCGCGCCGGTGAGCTGGCCGATCGCGGAGCCGATGGTGCCGGGCAGCAGCAGGGCCTGGGCGATGTCGGCGAGCGCGGACTGCATCTGCTGGGGCAGCTGCTTGCCGAAGCGGGCGGCCAGGCCGCCGCGGCTCAGGTACTCCTCCAGCGGCTCGCCCGGGTGCTGGTGTTCCCAGTACCGGCGCAGGGCGATGTCGAAGGCGGGCAGCGGGCGGTTCAGATGGGCGGCGAGGGCGAGGCGGACGGTCAGGATGACGCGCTCGAAGTCGACGCCGGCGGAGCGGGCGAGGTCGATCCGGATGGGCAGGAGCGTCGGCCGGGCGGGCCAGCGGGGTTCGCCCCAGCGGGCCGGCCGGGGGCCTGTGCCAGCGGCGAGTGCGGCCTCCAGGGTCCGCGAGAGCGTGGTCTTTCCGATCCCGCCGGTGCCGTGGAAGACCAGGATGTTGTTGCGTGGCACCTCAAGGTCTTCCACGTCGAACGAGGCGGAGGCGAGGGTGGCCAGGTGCTCGCCGAGGGCGGTTTGGACCAGCTCCCACTGCCCCTGCCGGTTGGTGAAGGCCTCCGCGGCCTCCAAGCGCCGGTCGTTTGAGCTGAACAGCGCCCGCAGATCCCGTCCCGCCATGGCTCCCCCTGGTGATCGACGCCCCCTGTCCCTTTCAACCTATTCCTGATGACCGCCCGGTGAAGGTCCGTCAGGAAGAATTGGCTGGTCAAGTACACAGAACGACCCGAGGTGGTACCCGTGACCGACCCCCGCATCCCTGACGACTCCATGCCTCTGAGCCAGCCCGGCGGAGACGCCCGGCAGGCCGAGCACACCGTCAAGGAGGTGCTGCGCTGGTACCAGGCCCGCCTCGCCAAGGCCGGTGACCTGGGCCTGACCCGCGAGGCCATCGACGAGCTGCAGGACGCCCGGGACCAGGCCGCGGACGACCTGGACCTGCTCGAGGAAGCGGATGAGGACACCACGGTGCAGATCGCCGTGTCCTACGCCGCCAAGCTGAAGGAGCTCACCGGCACCTGATCGACCCGGCCGTCGGCAGCGGCAGAGCGCCGGGCACCGCCTGGTGCTCCACTGCGCGGGCCCGCCAGGCGGCGGGCATCAGCGGCTGCGCCTGCAGCGTGATCCCGTTGATCTCCTCGCGGAACCGGGGCAGGACCCGGTGCAGGGCGCGCTGGACGGAGTGGAAGCGCGCTGCCTCGCCGTCGCTGTAGGGGCGGCGGCGGGCCGCCGCCCAGGCCCAGGCGGCCCACCGGTCGCGGCCCCGCTCCCGGTGGTCGCCGTCGATCACCCGCACTGCCCTGACACGCGGGTCGGCCGCCGCAGCCGCCACGATGTTCTCGGCGACCCGGCAGGCCCGGGCGTGCGCGGCCGCGGTGGGGAGCGGGGTGGTGATGTCGAGCTCCAGGGCGCGGGCGTAGTCGACGAGGGTGCGCTGCCTGCTGTCAGCGTCCCGGCCGGCCAGGGCCACGACTTCGACCTGGTAGCCGGCCCGGGCGAACCGGCTGGTGCTGAGGGCGAAGCCGTCGGCGTCGGTGAAGTCCGGCTCGATGAGCAGGTCCCCGCGCCGTTCCCGCACGTACGCCTCGGCCTCGGCCTGCCACGCGTCGGCGTCCGGGCGCACCGCGTCGTCGGCAAGGCGGGGCGTGGTGTTGACCAGCTCGAAACTGTCCGGGTGGGCGCCGCGCAGGGTCTCCGGATCCAGGCGCACCGTGCCCGGACGCATGGCCCGGCGCAGCATCCTCGAGGCCAGCAGGTGGCCGGCGCCCGGCTCCCCGACGAGGTAGAGGACGACCGGGTCCCGGTGCGGTGCGGCCGAGCGGCGCAGGGGCCGGTCCAGGTAAGTCGGGGCGATCAGCTCGTCGAAGACCCAGCGGTGCTGCTCGGCGCCGAGCCGGTGGTAGCCGGTGCCCGGCGGGCCGGCGATCGGCTGCGCGATGCGGCGGACCGGTTCGGCGGCCGCCGCGGCCCGCTCCGCATCCCGCGAGACCGCCAGCCGCCGGTCCGCCGGCAGCCGCTCGTCGTGCACAAGGACCTCCGCGCGCACCAGGGCACGCTGGAAGCGCCGGGTCCTCGGGGCGTCCCACGGCCGCAGCCGCTCGGCCCGCACGGCGCCGGCTGCCGCCGGCGGCCGCGCCCACGCGCCATCGGCGGTCAGCTCGTTGCCGTACACCGGCTCCATCCCGCGACGGACCACGGTGACCCGGTCCGCCAGCTTCTCCGCCTCGACCACCGCGAGCGTGGCCAACAAGCCGTCGGCGCAGCGGTCCTGGGTGTCCCAGGCGACGTACCGTCCTTCGGGGCCGAAGTACCGGGCCAGGACGCCGAGCTGGCTGTCTGCCTCGGGAACCGCCAGAGCGACCAGCTCGATCCGGTAGCCGGCCGGCCGGTACAGGGCAGCCACCGCGCGGGCCTCGGCCGGATCGGCCAGCGCCAGCTCGACCACCACGTCCAGGGCGGCGGCACGCGCGTACGCCTCGATCTCCGCCTGCCACCAGCGGGTGGCCGCCCGCACCGCGGCTCCGGCGGTCCGTACGTCCCGCTCCAGCACCGTCTGGTACTCACGGTGCGCTTGCTTGTAGAGGTCGCTGGCTATCCGGACCGCTCCTCCGCGGCAGTTGAGCACGTTATGGATCATGTCAGCCGCAGTCGATTTGCCGCTGCCGGGAGGCCCGGCGACGACCACGACCACCGGCCGCTGCTGCGGGACCGCCCCGGTGATCCACTTCGGTAGCAGGACGTCGGCCAAAATCCGGCGGGCCTCTAACTCGGGCAGTCCTGTTGGCGTCACGTACAGATCTGGCACCCGCACTCCCTCGCTTGGTTCAATCTAAGGATAAATCCAAGGTAGATCCAAAGCCAAAACCCAAGGTTAAGGAGTGTAGGGTGTGTGGCGGGAGGTGACGTATGCCAACAGAGGACGAGCTGATCGAGGCGGTGGATGCTCTGCTGGCCGGCGAGCCTGAGATGCCGCCACCGGCGGAACGGGCCCGTCTCCGCAAGGCGGCCGGGATCACCCAGGCCCGGCTTGCGGAGGTCCTGCAGACCACGACGCAGTCCGTCAAGAATTGGGAGTCCGGCCGCAGCGAGCCGCGGCCGCCGCGGCGAAAGGCGTACCTGCGCCTGCTCAACGGCTGGGTGGCACTCGACCAGGAGCGCCGTCGGCAGGCCTGACCCCGGGCCGCCCGGCCTCGGTCGATCCCAACTCCGGGGCCGCCACCGCACCATGGTGGCGGCCCCACAGCACGTTCCGGACCTGCGCGCCCTGGCCAAGGCGCAGCCAGTACCCGTCCCCGGCAAATACATTGAGCAGCACGAAGACCGGGACAGCAGGGGGCAGGGATCATGGAAACCGAAGGCGCGCCGCATCACACCGGGGCAGCCGGGACACCCCAAGCACCCGTGCCCGTCCCCAAACCGGGCGGCCCGCCCACCGCCGGCGCCTTCCCGGTCCCGCCCGCGCACGCACCGGCCACCGGCCCCTCGCTGCTCGACTGGCTGCGCACCCCGCGCCCGGAAGCGCCCGCAGGCGTGTGGCGGCTTGGATATGCACCCCGGCCCGAGCAGGCCGCCGAGCAGACCCCGGGGAAGAAGCTCCTGAGCAGCGCGCTCATCAGCTTCCTGGCCTGCGTGCTGGTGTGGACCCTGCTGCGCAACGGGCTGATCCCGTACTGGACCCTGCCGCCCCGCCTGTTCACCCCGGGGGACTGGTGGACCCCCCTGACCCACGACCCGGTCGGCCCCGCCGGCCAGACGGCGCTGTGGGTATGGGAACTACTCATCGACGGCGCGTTGCTCTACGGGTTCGGCCAGCTCGGCGGCTGGCGCACCGCCTGGGACCGCCTGGCCACCACGCAGGGCCCGTGGGTGCGGATCGTGGGCGTCGCCCTGGTGACCTGGCTGGCCATCAAGCTGGTGACCAGCGGCGCCATTCCCGTCCAAGCCCTCGTCTACCAGCACCTCGTGCCCTTCGACACCAGCACCACCCCTCAGGCGATGCAGCGCAACGCCGACCGCGTCGACATGGCCAACGTGATCATCAACGTCGTCATCGGGCTCGGCGTCGCGTGGGCGGGCGGCCTCCTCGGACTCCTACGGTCCCGCTTCGGCAAGCCCGCCCCGCAGCCGGCCGCTGCGGGCGTCGCGGCCCCGGCCGTCGACCCGGCCGCATGGCCCGATCTGCGCGCCGCCGGCCTGACCGAAGCGGCCGACCGCCTGGGCACCGAAGCAGCCAGTGGGCGCATGACCGACGTCGACTACGCCCGCATCCGCCGCGCCTGGACCAACTCCCGCAGCGCCCCCGCACGACAGCGCGCCTTCACCGAAGCCATCCGAGCCAAGGGCGCGGCCGCCTGCGTCCACCCCTCCGGCGTCCGGGACCTGGCCGTCCGCGCCGCCCGCCACGACCTGTACACCGGCCAGGTCCGCCTGGGCGCCGTCGCCGACGGCGAACGCAACCCCTACCCGATGCGCGGCACCGGCCTCGCCCTGGACCCCACCCTGCTCGGCACCTCCCTGCTCGCGGTGGGCCCCTCCGGATCCGGCAAGACCGGCCGCTTGGTGCGGCCCGTGGTCGAATCCCTCGCCCTCCACGCCCTGGCCGGTCAGGCCGTCGTGATCGCCGTCGCCGCGGCCGGCACCCGCCTGGGCCCCGACGAGAGCTACGACGTCGTGATCCGCCTCGGCGACCCCGCCTCGCCGTACGACCTCGACCTCTACGGCGGCACCACCGACCCCGACGAAGCCGCCGCCATGCTCGCCGAGGCCTTCACCGGCGACGTCCCTGGCGCCGACGTCCGCCGGGCTGCCACGGTCCTGGCCCAACTCCTGGGCCCCTTCCGCGCCGTCCACGGCCGGTTCCCCGCCGTACCGGAACTGCGTGAACTCCTCGACGGCATTCCCCAGGCCTTCGAGGAGCTCCGCGCGAAGCTGACAACCACCGGCCAGAGCGGCATGCTCCGCGAACTCGATGCCCGCCAGCGTCAGCAAGGCGCCGCCGGCGACCCCGGCCCCCTGCTCGCCGACCGGGTCGCCCTCCTCGACCGGCCCGCCTTCGCCGACTTCTTCGACACCTCCGGCAACAGCCACCCCTTCACCCTGCGCGCCCTGGAACACCCGCTGCGAGTGCGCATCGACCTCCCCGAGCGCAGCCACACCGACGCCTCCCGCATGCTCGCCCGCCTGATCCTGGCCCAGTACACCGCCGCCGTCGCCGCCCGCACCGACCGCAGCCTGTTCGCCTGCCTCGTGATGGACGACGCCGCCCACACCCCCACCCCGCAAGCCATCCGCGACATCGCCCGCCTGCGCTCCCACAACGCCGGAGTCGTCCTCGCCCTGCGCACCCTCGACGACGTCCCCGAGCACCTGCGCGCACCGCTCCTCGGCGCGGTCGGCTGCAAGGCCGCCTTCGCCGGCATCACCACCTGGGACGGCGCGCACTTCGCCAGCGCCTGGGGCACCGAATGGGTCGAGACCCGCGACGTCACCCAACGCACCGTCTTCGCCGACCAGCCCCTGACCCGCGCCATCCACAGCTTCCGGAAGCTGGTCACCGGCAAGGCGGTCACCACCGACGCCGTCACCGTCCGCCAGGTCGAACGCGAACGCTGGTCCGCCTCCGACCTCGCCCACGCCGTCCCGGCCGGCTGCGCCGTCGTGTCCCTGACCTCCGTCCGCGGCGAACGCGCTGCCCCCCTCCTTGTTCAGCTAAACGGCTAGATCGACCCACGACCTTTTGGCCCCCGGTAGGGACCGGGTCCAAGGCGTAGCCAGGGGCCGCTCCCCGAGGCTGCTACGTGCCGCGCTGATCTTCCTTGCCTGAGCTGCTGGCTCGGCGGGTCATGAAACGCCGGCACCCGAGGAGTTCCTTTTGGCCAGGTCAAGGGTTGTCCACTTTTTTGGCGTCGTTTCTGCGGACCGCGGAATGGTGGATCGGATCCACCCCTGCGGGCGACAGTGCTTTCGTGAAAGACACTCACTCCCGCGTGCTGATCTCCCTCTTGGTCGGCATGCTCGCAGCAGCCGGGTCCGTGATCCTCTCCATGCTGGACAAGGCACCCGCAACAGATGCCGTCCGGAACGCCGCCGTTGCATTCGGCGGAGCGGTAACCCTGTGCGCCCTGGTGTTCGGAATGCTCAAAGGCGACTCGGGAGAGGAGGGCCGGTGAACCGCTACTGGGCCGAAGGCATCCACGTCGAACCGACTTGGGATCACCACGGCGACGAGTCGTGGTTCGGGGACCGGATGGTGAGGGTTGCCGGCCACCTCTTCCCGCCCCGCTTCCGCATCTTCATGAAGTGCGACGCCAGCCAGGTCGAGATGTGCATCGCCCTGCAGGTGGACCAAGGAGGCTTCATCGAGCAGGAGAACGGCACTACGGTCCACGGGGTCTCGTCGGACCAGCAGAAGGACCAGGTTCGCGCAGCCGCCCGGAAGCTGGCCTTGCCTCTCGCGCTCGCCATGATCCCCTTCGGCGCGGCCCGGGAGACGGAAACGGGATGGGAATGGGTCGCTGCGGCCTGGTCGCCGCCCGCGGCACGGAAGGTCGGTGAGCACCTGGCCGGCGCGCAGCTCCTCCTACTCAAGGAGCTCCGGCGGCGAACGGGAGCGAAGTGGTGGGACATCTACTTGCCGCGGATTGAGGAGACGGCTTTCATCGTCGCTTGCGCACCATCCGAGAAGTCGACGCGGGCCGTGATCGTTGAGGACGTATGCCCACGCACCTGTGTCAGCCGTACGCAGGCCTACCTCGACCTGCACGCCGCCCGCGAGCTGGGCCTCATCCCCCCGGCACGATGCGACTCGGCTGGGAACCCGCTCAGGTAGTCACGCACGTCCGCGCTCCGAGGCCGACCCGGATCCGACAGCGCTGCGGCGCCCAGGAAGGGTGCGCGAAGGCCGTGCCGGCATGCGGGTTCCGGAGTCTCATGAAAGCCCACCGACCGTCCTCCCCTCGTCCTAGGGTGAGGGTCGTGATTCCTGATTTTGTGGCACATCTGCGGAATGCGGTCGGTCCGGATTGCCTGCTGTGGCTGCCGGGGGTGATGGGGGTGGTGGTCGATGAGGACGGGCAGCGGGTGTTGTTGCAGCGCCGGTCTGCTGCGGGCCGGTGGACGCCGCTGAGCGGGATCCTGGAGCCGGGGGAGGAGCCGGCTGCGGGGATGGCGCGGGAGGTGGAGGAGGAGACCGGGGTGCGCGTGGTGGTGGAGCGCCTGGCGGCGGTGACGGTCTCTCCGCCGGTGCGGCACGGCAACGGCGACCGGGCCCAGTACCTGGAGCTCGTCTTTGCGTGCCGGCCGGCAGGCCCGGGCCAGGTGCCGCGGGTCTGTGATGACGAGTCGGCAGAGGTCGCCTGGTTTCCGCTGGACGCGCTGCCCCCGATGACCGACCGGATGCGTGAGGCCATCGCCCTGGTGGAGAAGAACGAGCCGCAGGCCTGGTTCGCGCCGTCCCCCTGACCTCGGCCCGCCCCCGGCCCGGGCCCGGCTCGCTTCCGCCCCGGCCGGGTCCGGCCTTGGGGGGAAGTCAGGTCAGCGCTTGGGCGAGACGGTCGCGGGGCCGGCCGGTGAGGGAGTGCTGCAGGCTGGTGGCCCGGGTGCGGACCAGGCCTTCGCGGTAGGGGCCGGGGAGCCGGGTGAAGACGCCGGCGGCCATGTCGGCTGCGGCGTTGGGGTCCTTGTCGGTGCGCAGGCAGGTGGCGGTGTCCATGGCCAGGAGCGCGCGGGTCATCACCGAGGGGGAGTCGGTCAGGGCCAGGGCCTGATCCTGTGCCTGGTAGGCGGCCTTGGTGTTCCCCAGGAGGGTGTAGGCCTGGGACAGGTGGACGTGGTGCTTCTGCTCGGGGTAGCCGAACCAGGTGTCCGCCGTCGCCTGGCCGTCCAGGCGCTCGGCCAGGGTGCGCAGGTCCTCAAGGGCGGCGGTGGCGCCGCGCCGGTCGCCGAGGGCTGCCAGGGAGCGGGCCGTGACGGCGGCGGCGAGCGCACCGGCTGCGCTCGGGGCGCGCCCGGCTTCGCGGCGGGCCTGGGCGGCGATCTTCGCGGCTGCTGCGGGGGCGCCGTAGTTCAGGGGGACCATGGCCTGGCGGGCCAGGACCCAGGCGCTCATGTGCCGGTCGCCGGATTCGCGGGCCGCCCGGGCGGCGGTGGTGAACCAGTGGTGGGCGTCGACCTGGTCGCCGCGGTCGTGCTGGACGATGGCCACCAGTCCCGCGATCCCGGCGGCGGTGCGGGCCAGGTCGGCGCGTTCGCGCACGGGGTGGGGGCGGGCCAGGGCGTGACCGAGGAGGTCGAGGTCCTGGTGCATCTCGGCCAGGACGGCGTCGGGGGAGCGGCCCCGGTAGCCGCCGCGGTGCCGCTCGAACGCGGCCTGCAGGTAGTCGAGCTCGCCCTGGGCGGAGCCGGCCAGGGCGCCGTCGATGCCCTCACGTGCCCGGGCGATGCCGGGCAGCACGCTGGCGCCGGCGGCCGCGACCGCCAAGCCGAAGTTGCGTCGCTTCACGTCGTTCTCCTTGTTCTGGGCCTTTCGGTATCGCTGCGACGTGGCGACGGCCGCGCGCACCTGCTCGACGGTGATCTCGTAGACAGCGGCGATCGTGGGGTGCCAGTGCGGGACGGGGAACCTCTTCTCCGTCTCCCACCGCTTCAGGTTCGCCTCGTCGAACGGCCGGCCGTGCGCCTGCCCGATCAGGCGTCCTTGCTGTTCTCGGGTCCGGTCAGCGCCTTCGCGGATGGTCCGGAGTAAGACGCCGATCCCGTCTGGAGCCACCATGGCATGTCTCCTTGGCCTGCTGCCGGTGTGAGAGCCCATCGTGGCCCCCCAACCTGGTACCCCGCCCGGGAATTGGCCCCCTTGCCGGCTCCCCTGTGGGGGTGTGCCCGCGCTGCACCATGAGCGAACGCCGCCCGCCGGCCGTGACAGGCCCACCGGGCTCCGGTCGCCGGGCGGCCCCACCTTCTCCTTTTCGCGGAGGCACCCTTGAACCTCCTGATCACCGGCGCTGCCGGCTTCATCGGCTCGGCCCTCACCCACGCCCTGCGCGCCGCCGGGCACACGGTCACCCCGCTGGACAACCTGTCGGTCACCTCCCGGCGCCCGGCCCCGACGGGCCTGCAGGTGCGCGACGTACGGTCGCTGACGGCACGTGACCTGGACCGCTGCGACACTGTGGTGCACCTGGCCGCACTCAAGTCTGTCCCGGCCAGCTTCGAGGTGGGCGGGTTCGAGCACAACGTCGCCGTCGACCGCCACCTCCTGCACACCTTCGCCGCCTCCACCGCCCGCCGGCTGCTGCTGGCCTCCTCATGCGAGGTCTACGGCCAGCAGGACGGCCCGCTCGCCGAGAGCGCCCCGTACGCGCCTCGTTCCCCGTACGCGGCGGGCAAGGTCGCCACCGAGCAGCTGGCCGGCATCTACCGGCCCCGCCTCGCCGAAGGCCGCCAGGTCGGCGTGGTGCGCTTCTTCAACACCTTCGGCCCCCACGAAGACCCCGACGCCGTCGTCCCCGCCTTCCTCGACGCCGCGGCCGAGGACCGCCCGCTGGTGATCGAGGGCGACGGCACCCAGGCGCGGGACCTGACCTACATCGACGACGCGGTCACCATGCTCATCCGCATCCTCGACGCCCCCGGGCTGCTGCCCGTCGTGAACTGCGGCTCCGGCCGTGCGGTGTCCGTCAACGACCTGGCCCACGCGGTCATCCGCGCTGCCGGCCGCGGCACCCTGGCCCACGCCGCCCCCAGGATCAACGAGATCGACTCCTTCACCGCCGACCAGAGCCTGTTCACCGCGAGGTACGGGCCCCTCGACCGCACTCCCCTCGATGAGGCCCTCGCCCGGAGCCTCGAAGACCGCGCACGGCTCGTGCCCGCGGCCGCGGGCAGCTGAACCCGGCGCACCCGCCTTCTCGCGGTCTGGGCCCGGTGCTCCTGCCGGGCCCAGACCACGAGCCCACCGCCGCCCCACAGCACCGGGGAAGGGAATCCGTGAACGACCCCACCGCCCCACCGTCCGCGCCCGACGCCGGCGTCCTCCACGTCACCGGCGGCCACCGCCTCGAAGGCACGGCCTCGGTCCAGGGCAGCAAGAACATCGCCCTACACCTGTACGCCGCCGCCCTCCTCACCGACGAACCGCTCACCCTGACCGGCGTCCCGCACATCCTGGACACCCAGATCTGCGCCCAGATCCTCACCCACACCGGCACCCGGGCCCACATCGCCGGCGACCACTTCGAGGTCGCCCCGGCCGCCGCCTGGCACCCCGTCATCCCCGACCACCTCGGCGGGCGGATCCGCACCACCGCCGTCATGGCCGCCGCCCTCCTCGCCCGCGCCGGACACGTCCGCTTCCCGCTACCGGGCGGCGACGCCTTCTGCCACCGCCTCATCGACCGACACCTGGCCGCCATGGAAGCCGCCGGCGCCACCGTGGACGTCACCGACACCCACGTCGAAGCCCGCCTCACCGGCCCGGGCCCGACACCCTTCACCACCGACGTGACGACCAAGAATTGGGGGCCGAGCTTGGGCGCCACGGTCACCGCGATGCTGCTGGCCGCCCGCGCCCGCGGCACCTCCACCATCCTCAACCCCAACACCGAACCAGAAGTCCGCGCCACCGCCGCGATGCTCAAGGAAGGCGGCGTCGGCGTCACCTGGGAGGGCACCCGCGTCCTCCACGTCACCGGCACCGACCGCATCGCCGGCGGAGCGGTCCGGGTGCCGCCGGACCGACTGGAGGCTGTCACGCTCGCCTTGGCCGCAGCCGTCACCGGCGGATCCGTCCGCCTCGACAGCGTCCCGGTCGCCGCGTTCCCCGCCGCGCTTGTGACCACGCTCGCTGACACCGGCGTCGAGCTGGTCCCCGACGGCGGTGCTACCCTCGCGCGCTGCCCCGCTGGTCCCCGGCCTCTCCACACGGTGACCGCCTCCGCCACCTGCACCGACGTCCAGCCCCAACTGGCCGCGCTCCTCACCCAAGCCCCGGGCACCTCCCGCATCGAGGAACGGATCTACACGGCCCGCAACACCCATGTCGGCCCCCTCAACGCCCTCGGCGCCCGCATCACCGCCGACGGCCCGACCATCACCGTGTACGGCCCGTCGCCCTTGCGCGCCGCGCACGTGGAGGGTTCGGACATCCGGGCCGTCGCGGCCCTCGTCATCGCAGCACTCGCCGCCGAAGGCACCTCCACCATCCACGGCACCTACCACCTGCACCGCGGCTATAGCAGCCTGCTGCCCAAACTGGTGGCCCTCGGCGCCAAGGCGGAGGCCACCGCGGCGTAGCGCGCGCTCCGCGGGTCGCCACCCTCACCGGTGGCGGCCTCGGTGGCGTCCTGGAAGCGGCCCCACCACGGTGGCTGGGTAGACGGGTTCGCGAATCGGTCTGCAACCACCGCGACGCGCGCATCGTCTGCCCGCGTTCGGCGTTGGTCACGGGTGAAGACCGCCGCCACCTGCCACCTGTGTCCCGGCATCCAGACTGCCGCCGAGGTGCCTCCCGTGCTCCTGCGTCCGGCCTCTGGGATGCCGCGTCGAGTGGCGCTCTGCGCGCCCTGCCACGCCGGCCGTCCGGGCCGCGACGACGATGTTCTCCTGGCCGTCGACTTCGCCTGGCGGACGCTCCACGGGGATGCCACCGCGCTGCTGCAGGCCTACGCCGAGCATCAGTGGATCCCGTCCCGGGCCGAAGGCGAGTTCGCCGGCGACCTCGCACGTACCCGGTGGTGCGAGGAGTCGATGCGTGCCGCAGTACGTGGCGCCGGCGACGAGGTCCTGGCCGGGCGTCTGGTCGGCGTGCTGCACCCCACTGCCTACGTCGTGCTGCGCGACGTCGCACCGGCCGACCCCTCGCTGCACTCGCTTCGCTGCCTGATCGACACCGTGGCATCAGCAGCAGAGGACACTATCGGCGCGCTCCGGCTTCTCTGAGCCGGTCACCGCGCAGGGCGTGCTCGTCCGGGCCGGCTGGCGGGTTACTCCGAGCTGGTCTGCGGGGACCAGACGGCGGGTCCGCCGCCGCGCCACTCGATCAGCAGCTCGTCGTCCAGGCGGACGTCGTCGGGATCCAGGCCGGCCCGTCGCAAAAATTCGAGAAGATCACCGGGTCCCAGGGCGCGGCCGAGGATCTCGCCGTCGCACCGGACGCGGCGTCCGCCTTCGGCGTCGGGCGGGTAGATGATCACGCGCAGGGTCATCTCCCCACCCTGCGGCGCCCCGCTCACTCCAGCACCCCGAGCGCGGTGTCGGGCCGGCACTGCGGGCAGGCGGGTACTCCCTCGGCCAGCGCCCGACGTGCTTGCTCCACGCCGAGGGCCGCGGAGCGCTTCCCTGCATCCCAGCACCCGCCGACGTGCACCCGCACCGCAGGCCGGCCCGCCCCGATGCTCCGCTCGATCAGCCACGCGGGCGGCTCCGGCGGGGGCAGCCGGCGCGCGGCCTGGGCCTCGCGTTCCTCGGCGCTGGTCAGGGCCTGCTCGGCCCTGCCGAGTTCGTTGCGGAGGTAGGTGACCACGGTGCGGAGGCGGGGCAGGTCAGGAGGAAGTTCGGACACATGTTCTATTCTATGGCTGGAATCAGCCCACAGCGTCAAAACGGGCTGCGTGACGCTTTGTGTTGGTGTCGTCGCAGTTCACGGGGTGCGTGGTGCCGTCGTGGGTGGTGGGTTGGGGGCGTACGATCCGGCCGTGGCGACCATCGAACTCACCGACGAACTGATCCGAATGCGCCGGATGGCGGACGAGGCGCGGGCGCGTGCGACGGCGGGGGCGTACAGCGCGGAGGCGTGGCGGCCGTGGCTGGAGGCGTCGGCCGCGGTGCATCAGGCGATCACCGACCACGCCGCAGCGACGGGGCAGAACCGGTACGAGGTGGAAAAGGCATTGATCACCGCGGCCAAGGCGGATGGCGTGGACGGCGCCCCCGCGGAGTGACCGGTGGCTCTCCGTCCCGGTCGTCCGGGTGCGTCAGTGGACGATGCGGAGATCGGGGCCGCGGGGCGGGGCGGTCCTGGGGGTTGGATCCCGGCCCGCGGTGTCCCGTTGGCTCGTGTGCCCCGGATCGCGATCGGCATCCACAGCGAGTACGTCGAACGGGACCGGCACGCGTGTGGGCTGAGGCGGGGGCGGCGAGACTGGGTGGGGGGCGGGTGTGAGGAGGTCCCCGTGGTGCTCAGGCCCCCGGTGGAGCCGATGCTCGCGAAGGCCACCGAGGTGCTGCCGACCGCCGGCACGGTGGCGTATGAGCTCAAGTACGACGGCCACCGGGTGCTGCTCTTCACCGGCGCCGGCCCGGGCGGCGAGATGCTGTTGCAGACCCGGCGCGGCTCGCTGGTTCAGGACCGGTGGCCCGACCTCGTGGCCGCCGCGGAACAGCTGCCCGGCGGCCTGGTCCTCGACGGCGAACTCCTCGTCTGGGACCCGGAAGCCGGCGCCCTGTCTTTCGAGGCCCTGCAGCGCCGGGCCGTCGCCCGGGCCCGCGGCGCCGGCGGCCTCGCCGCAGCGTTCCCCGCCTACATCGTGGTCTTCGACGTGCTGCAGCAGGACGGCCAGGTGCTCCTCCAGCTCCCGTACGCCGAGCGCCGCACCCGCCTTGAGACCTTGTTCGCCACCTGTGCCCTCGCGGCCCCGTGGACGCTGTGCCCGATGACCACCGACGAGGCTGCTGCCCGCGAGTGGCTCGAGACCTGGACCGAGGTCCCCGGCCTCGAAGGCCTCGTCATCAAGCCCCTGAACAGCCGCTACGCCCCGGGTGCCCGCGGCTGGACGAAGGTCCGCTGCAGGGACAGCCTCGAGGCGGTCATCGGCGCCGTCACCGGCACGCTGGCCCGGCCGCAGCTCCTGGTCCTGGGCCGCTACGACGATGAAGGCCGGCTGCACGCCGTCGGCCGCACGAGTCCGCTGCGCGCCGAGGCCGCCCGGCAGGTCGCCGGGCGCCTGGCCGCCGCCGGCTCCGGGCACCCGTGGGAGGGCGTCCGCTTCGCCTCGGCCTGGGGGAGCCGCGACGCTCTGGAGGTGACCCTGGTGCGCCCGGAGGCGGTCGCGGAGGTGAGCGCGGACCGTGCGGTGGACCGGGGCGGGGTCTTCCGCCCCCCCGGTCAGGTTCCTGCGGATCCGCCAGGACATGACGGTCGCCGACGTCGCCCGCTTCGGGGAGGGACCGGCCCCTGTCATGTGATCCACTTCGGTCCGGCCGGGTGTCACATCGCTTGTCACATCCATCTGTGACACGGCGCCTGTCACACCCTCTGACCTGTGTGACTCCCCCCAGAACCCCACGCCTTTCGCGAGTGTGACACGGCCTGCGATCGCCTCACGGGCCCGGCCCGGGAGGTGGCAGGCTGGGCGGGCGGATGCTGCGTGGGTGGGCCGGCGGGCGGCCCGATCGACGGCCTCCTGCTGGTGTGCTGCTCAGGTCGCCACGGACCAGATGGGGACGCCTACTCCGTGTTGGGCGCGGGCGCTGAGAGTTCGGTGAGGACTTTTGCAGGGGGTTCGAGGCCGATGCGTTGCCAGCGCAGTCCGCGGGCGTCGATGAACTGGATGGTCAGGCGCGGGTTGGTGGCGGTGACGGGGAAGTACCCGGTGTCGTCCCGCGGATACAGCTCCCCCTCAGGGGTGTATTCACCCCAACCGGCTTCGACGAGCTCAAGAGGTATGGACTGGCCGGGGGCGACGTTGTGGAAGATCCGTTGGGCTTCTTCAGGCCAACGGATCGGGATGCCGCCTCCGCGGAGATCGGCGTCGGCGCGGATGATCCGCAGTTCAAGGAGTGGCTCACTGCTGTGGTTGATGACTGATGCCGTCGCACGGCCGAGGGAGGAGACGATCAGGCGCGCCTGGCCGGCTTCCCGATCGGCGTTTTCCCTTCGCCTGGCACGCATCTCGTCCAGTCCCAGCCCGAGGGCGACGATGGTTGCGGCCGCGGTCGCGATCGCGCTGGCGGCGTCCCAGAAATCACTCATGCGCGGACGGTAGTGCTGACGGCTTCTACGTGGAGGCATTTCGCCGACTCTCGGTATCAGAGCTCCTGGCAGAGCGCGGTGTTGAGGTCGGGCGCGGACCGCTGGGTGTGGCCCGGGTGTCGGGGGTGCGGGGGCCGTGGCCGCTCTTGTTCGACTGGGCCCGGTGTCGGAGTGGCGTATCAGGGGAGTTTGTAGGCGTTGAGGTGCGACTGGGTGTTGACGTAGAGCAAGCCGTCTCCCAGGAACCAGTTCAGAGTCGCCTCCTTCATGTTCAACCGCCAGGCCACGCTTCCGTCGTGGGGGTCGATTCCGTCGAAGCGGTTTTTTTCTGAATTGAAGTAGACGAGATTGTTGCCGACGGAGGCGCCGCTCCTGTATATGTCGTAATCCTTCTTCCATTCGATGTGGCCGTCTTTGATGTCGAGGGCGTTCAATTTATAGTCATCTGCGAGGAATACGGTGCCTCCGACCAGCAGGGGGTACCAGTCTGTGCTTCCCCCCAGTTTCGTCTTCCACTCCAGTTTCCCGGTATCGGCCGACAGGGCGTAGGCGTATCCGTCGTAGGATGAAAAATAGACGGTCTTGCCTTTCGCCAGCGGTTCCTTCCTGATGCGGGCGTGGCCCGGGGTCGTATAGGTCCAGATCTCTCGACCGTCCGACGCTTTGAGCCCGCGCACTTTACCGTTGGGGGTGGTGATGATGACCGTATTTTCGGAAGCGGTCATGTGATCGACCCACATGTCTTCCTGCTCTTCGTGTTCCCATTCTTGTTTGCGGGTCTTTGGGTTGACGGTGACGATGGTGCTGTTGACCAGGAAGTGAATGGCTGAGTCCGAGGCGCAGGGGCGTTCTCTGGATTCGTCACCGAAGTCGTCGTATTTCTGCTGCCAGAGTGCCTTCCCGGTGTTTGGGTTCAACGCTCCCACGCTGTTCGTTCCAATTCCGTAATACACGGCGCTGGGCGTATAAAGCGGGCAGCTGTAGTTTTTCCCGAGATCGGCAGACGTCCATCTGTCCGCCCCGCTGCGTGCGTCGAGAAGAGTTATCTTATTGCCCGAGACGTAGTTGACCGCCCCGTTGCGTATATCGGTGCAGTATGTCTCGCTGGTGAACTTCTTTTGCCAGGCTGGTGACTGGGGAATCTTCTCTGTCAGGTCCGGGGGGCCGGAGTCGCAACCTGTCAGGCTGGCCAAGATCACGGTCGTTGCCGCTGTAACGGCTTTTGCGATTCGGAATCCGGAGTGCCGGGTCTCGTTCATTTGAAAGTCTCGGCAGGGAAGAAGGAGAGAGTCTGGTTGGCCCCTGCCGTATATACGCCGCTTTGCGTGGCGAGCATGAAGGTGATGGCGTTGTTCTGATTGCTGTAGTTGTGCAGATATTTCCCCGTGCTGGCGTTGAGGGCGATGAGGCGATATTTTTCGTCTCGATAGTAGAGGCGATCCTGTGATGCGGTTATGGGGCCCTCGATGTTCATGTAGGAATTTTTGTGTGCGTAGGTGTTGTGCCATTTCTCCTTTCCGGTGTCGAGGTCGACCGCCCACAGGTAATCATTGGCGTCGTCGTTAGAGCAGTAATACAGGGTGTGGCTGTCGCGTGCCAGGTTGGTTCCGGTCATCTGTTGTTTCGAAACCCATAGCTCTTTCCCTGTTTCCGCATCCAGGGCCCTGATGGAGTCCTTGTCCGCCACTACGATCTTCCCGAATGCTTGCAGCATTCCGATTCTGATGCCGGGAGAGGGGAATTTTTTGTGCCATCCGGGTTTTCCGGTGGCGATGTCTAGCGTTCGCAGGTTCCCGTCCTTCCCGTGAATGTAAACTGTGTCCTCTGTGGCGACCATTTCTGGGTTCTTGTTCTGGCTGCCGTCCCAGTCATCGTCGAGTGTGTAAGTCCATAGGCGCTTCCCATCGCTCACGCGGTGGGCCTGCACGAAACTTGCCCATGCCGAAAAAACCGTGCTCTGGTTTGCGATGACGGTGTCGGAGACGACGGTTTTATCCGTCCATCCTGGTTTGCCGTTAATGGCGCTTGCGGATTGCAGTGTGTCATTGTTGGCGAAGATCACGCTATTGCCTGCGACGGCTACACGGTCCTGGCCGTAATCTTTGGTTGTTACTTCCCACAGTTTATTGCCGGTGGTGGCGTCGATGCCGTAGATTCCACCGTAATGGGCAGGCGCTACGATGATCCCGTTGCTGAGGATGGGCTGCCCGTTCAAGGGGTGGGGCAGTTCGGTGGACCATTTGGCGCGGGCGCCGCTTTCGGCGCTTGCGGCGGGATTCGCCTCTTCGTCCTTGTTGGAGTGGATGGCCAGTATCAAGAGGACGACCGCGCCGGTAATCGCACCAATTCCGGTCAGTGCGGTAATTGCCGTGTCGCTCTTGCGGCCCTGCTGTCTGGGTGTGCTCTTCCCGCCATCGGATGGGCGCGGTTGCGCATCGGAGGCCTCGCGCAGGCGCGCGGCAGCAGCATCCCGTGAACCGGCACGGCGTGCTTCCGCCTTGGTGGTGTGCTCCCGCTCGCCGGTGTCCCTGGGGCGTCGCGGGGCGTTGTCACCGTCGGCCGGAGTCGCGGGCCGGCGGCCCTCAAGAGATCCGATCATGTCCGGCCCCACGTCGGACACCGGAAGCTGCCGGCGCGGCGGCTGTGGCTTTCGCCGCTGGTCAGGGGCGGCGGGCGGGGTTGTTTCCTGGCGGGGAACAACCCTGGGCTCCCGCTCGATCCTCTCGACTTCCTTGCCCAGGGCTTCCCAGGCCCCGTCGACGACCTGCTCCGCCGCTGTGACCGCAGCACCGGGAGCTTGCGGCTGCTGCAGCAGCGCGTCACGGGAGCGGTAGGCGGCGATCAGCCGCTCCTCCGCGTCAGCTGCCTTCCGCTCCGCGGCCACCCGGAGAGTCTCCAGGGCAGCGATTCGCTGACTGCCTGCTTCCAGGCGTGCGAGGGCGCTTTTCTCGGCCCGACGCGCATCGGCGAGGAGGACACCGATTTGCGTGCGGGAGCGCAGTACGACCGCGTTGCTGTCCGACATGCGCCGGTTGCGTTCCTCTGCTTCTCCCAGCTGCCGCCGGACCTCCTCGAGCTCTTCGCGTGCCCGGCTGGCTTCCTCTTCATTTCGCTGGGCACGGGACTGCGCGGACTGCAGGTCTTCACGCAGCTGAGAGTTCTCGCGCGTCAGCGCGTTTTCTGTCCGGGAGTGCTGCAGGTCCTGCTGCAACAGCAGGTCGGCCAGACGCTCCACTTCCCGCTGCGCCGTCCGTTGACGCTGTCCGGCCTTACGGGCTGACGTGCTGAGTTCGTCATAACGGTCCGAGAGGCGAGAGATCTCTTCCTCCGCCTCCTGAGCCTGCGCACGCAAGGCACGGGCCTCGCGTGCCGCCCCCTCGGCTTCCCGACCGGCAGCGGCCAGACGTAACCGCGAGCCGTTCAAATCCTCCTGGCACCGATCCAGCTGCGCCCGCAGCTCCCGCTGCTCACTGACAGCACGATCCTTCTCCCGCAGGCTTTCATCCCGCTCATCCATCAGCCGGTACAGCTTGTAGAGGGAAGCGTTGGTGGCCTTGAGCGCCCCGTAGTACCGCTCGAGCACATGGGCGCGCGCCTCGTCCGGCAACGGCTGCCCGGCGACCTCCTCCACATAGGCGAGCAGCTTCAAGAGCTTGTCCCGGTCGGGTACCCGCTCCCCGTTGCGGAAGCGCGAAAGGGTCGCACCGCTGAACCCTTGGCCCAGCGCCTTGGCGATGTCGGCGCTCAGGACCCCGAGCTGCTCCAGCCGGTCGAAGAACTCGGTGCGCAGCAGCGCGGCGAATTCCACCTGCGGGCTGCGCTCGGCCCCCGACGGCAGAGGGGTCTCCGGCCGCCCTTGCCTACGCGGTCCCCCCGAGCCGGCCAGCTCATCGGGCGAGGGCTCCTGGCCGTCATTCACGTCCCACCCCCACGGGTCCGCAGAACTTCTTTGTTTCCCCCTGTGACCAGCATTTTTCCCTGTAGAGGATCAATTTTCAGCGGCCGACGATGGTGCCCTCAGGGCGAACCGACCCTGACAACGGACCAGTTGAACGGGAAGACAATCATGCTGGAGCACACCACCTCGCCGAGGCCAAACGGTAAAATCTCAGCCCGCCGCCTCACGCACCGCATCGCCGCCGCCCTGAGCGCCGCAGCTCTGATGCTGCTGCCGCTGACCCCCGCGTACGCCGCCGGCGCCACCCCCGGCCCGCTGCCCGGCATCGCCGTCACCGCACCGGCCTCCGAGCAGCCCGGCCCGGCCACCGAGCCCACGCCGAGCACCCTGCCTCCGAGCAGCTACCCGGCCGCGGCACTCCCGGCCCCTGGGCCGCCCCCGCCCCCCGGCCCGCTCCCGGGCCCGCCCGTGGACTCCCAGCCCCCCGGCGTCAGCGCCTACCTCCCCGCCCACGACGTCATCACCATCCTCGTGATCATCGTCGCCTTCGTCCTGAGCCTGCGCTACGGACCAGCCGTCGCCCAGAGCACCGTTCAGGGTGTCCTGCGCCTCGTCCGTCGGACACCGCCGGCCCCGTGACCCGGCAATCACGGGCCACTCCCGCCAGGCCGCGGTCTTGGCCTGGCTGCTCGCCCACGACAAGATCACGGTACCCACGGCCGAGCCGACCGGGACCCTGGTCCTGTCGGCCGGCGCCCGGGGCACGCGCCGTTTCCGCCTCGATGAACCGCACCTGGAGACGGCCGCGGACGTGGGCGGCGAGGACCGGGTGGCGGCCTGGTTCACCGACACCGACGCCGAGGAGGTCACCACGTTCACGACCAGCGCGACGGGCGCCGCGGCGCACTCCCTGACCGTCCCCGGCCGCACCCCGCTCGCGGTCCCCGGCGGCGTGCAGATCGCCGACCGGTTCACCACCGCCTCCGGCTCGCAGTACCTGACCTTGGCGTGGCCGGCCGGCCCGCGCGGTGCTGCTGCCGCCTCGGGCGGCGGCGTGGTCCGCCACGGCGTCCCGGACGCCGGCCCGGGCCTGGAGTGCGTGTGCCGGGAGCGCGGGTGCGGCGGGCTGGTGCCCGGAGCACGGCACCTCGGCAGCCCTGGCGTTGGAGTGGCGCCCCGCCGGGGGCCTCCAATGCGAGGCGCTGGCCGGGCGACGGCGGTCCGGGGCGGGGGCCGGGCGCGCTTGCTGATGCCGGTCCGGCCGGCCGTGCCGTGGAGCCCGGCTTCGGGCGGCTCGAACCTGGTGCGAGCCGATCGTTCGGCCCGGGGCGGCTGCTGGCGGGTGCGCTGTCCTTCCGCCCGCGCGCGCCTTGATGCGCAGTGCCGAGTCTCCGCTGGCCTGGCCGGCAGCGATGGAGAGGTGTTCGTGCTGGTCAGGGGGTCAGATGTGGCCGTGTGGTGCGTAGTTGGAGGGGGCGTACCAGCTCGGGCGGCGGTGGGTGTGGCGTAGCTCACGTGGCTGTCGAGACGTACGGGCATCCGCATTTGGGCGCTTGCTTCGTCTTCTAGGTGAGAGGGGTCCAGTCAGCCCCCTCCGCTTTGTTGCCTGGAAAGGAGCCGAGCGTTTATGGCTTGGCAATCTCTGCTGAGCGGCGGAGACATGGTGGTGCTCGCAGCGCTGACCTCGTTCCTCGCCGCAGCCCGGACGCTGTCCCCTGCAGCGTCCCTGTTCGTGCTCGGCTGGCTCCGGATCCTCCTGGAGCGTGAACGCCGGACCACGATGACCATGCTCGCCGCTGCCCTCCCTCCGGGAGGCTCGATCGTTGTCCGCGAAGGCGGGCAGGACTGGGAGATCAAGGACGCCTTGGCGCCCCCGCAGGTTCTTGTCGTCTCGAACCAGCAGGTGCGATGAGTACGCCCAACCCGCTCGCGGGGACGCTCGGCAAGGCGTCCCCGCCCCGCACCGTCCTCGAGGCCACGGTGGAGGCCCACAACGCAGATCTCCTGAAGAGTGCCATCTGGCACGCCAACGGAGACACGCAGCTGGGCGAGGACGTTCTCCAGCAGGTCTACGAGAACGTCCTCAAGAGGATCGCCAAGGACAAGGCGGTCCCCGAGGACTCCGAGGCACTGACCAAGTACATCCGCCGGGCCATCATCAACGGCGCGAAGGACCATTACAAGACCTACGGGAACAGGGTGTTCCCGCACGGGTTGGAAATTCCTCACCAGAGGGAGGAATGTGCAGACGGCAACCCCGAAGACGGGGTCGTCTTCGCCGCAGCCTACAGGGAGATAGCGGACCGGTTGCACGTGCTGATCGCGAAGCTCCCGGAGCGGCAGCGTGAAGTAGTGAACCTCATGTTCTGGAAACAGATGACCAAGGAGCAAGTGGCCGACGAATTGGGTATAGCCAAGCAGTCCGTCGCTCGGTACCTCCGGCTGGCAAAGAAGAACCTCACGGCAGAAGCCACAAACATCCAGAAGGAGGTGGTCGCGTGAAGTACGGGGATGTGCTCATCGTCGATGAACTGCACCGCCTCGACCGGGTCGCAGCTCGGCTGCTGCAGCTGATGCTCGACCGGTTCCTGACGGAAGAGGTGTCTTTTCAGACGCCTGCCTGCGACGGACAGAGCGAGGCCGGCCGCCACCTGGCGGCCGGCCGCCCCGGCATGCCCTTTTTTCGGAGCACTGCCGCGGCAACAAGAAACGACAAAGCCTGGGAAGAGCTTCAACATCTCTTGGGCATCGCGGATCTTTCCGGTCCCCAAGCCCGCCGAATTGCTGAAATCTGGGAGGTTCTGGGAGAGGACCATGACGCAGAGCTCTGGTGGCTGGTCGCTGCAGAACTCGGAGACGAGGACGCGATCGACTATGCGGAGATACTTGCAGAAGAGAATGCAGAACGCGGAACAAACCCGGTGAAGGTGTCGGGACTGGTCTGCGAGGCGCTCAGGGCGGGTGATTTGGGGATCGCTCAATTCATTGCGTCCGGGGGGCGCGAAATTGAGCTCCGCGATCTCGTTCGGCGGTTGCAGTCCGAGTGCATTCCGGAAGAAGGGAACCACTCTTCCGTTGTGCAGCCCCCGGCCCCGTTCAGGAATCGGCAGGATAAAGCTGCTGTCAGTTCGCTCCGCGATATACGAGGGAAGCGCGGAACGGACGAATCCTGGATTGGCGGGGAGGGGGCGTTGCTAGCTAGCGGTAGCTGATCAGTCCTCCTGCCTGTCCTTAGAGGCAGGAAGCCTGTGTTGATGCAGTCAGGCGACAAAGGGCGGCCACTCCTCAGGGGAAGGAGTGGCCGCCGCGCCGTCCCCAGCGCTCTTGGCCGCCGCGGACTCGTCCGGGACGACTTTGTCCTCCGCTCTCTGGCTGCCCTGACCGTTCTGGCGACGTCCGGCGGGGTGTGCTCCACCCGCGGCCGCCCTACCCGCCGGTGGGGCTCGTTGGTAGCGCCTTCGGAGGGGGTCCGGCGGGACCCGGCCCGCGAAGCGGGCACCGACACCGGTTGGGTCGATGTTCACGAGAACGGATCCTCGTGTACAGAGCCAGACAGCGTGCCCTGACCGACCTCAAGCGAGCGGCAGTCGGATCTCCGGCCGCGCGGCGCTCCGGTTTTGCCCTGCACGACGTTGCCGGCCGCATGAACGGATCTCCGACCGCCATGGCGCACTGACCTGCAGGCCGCCAGACGTCTCACGGCCGGGCGTGTTGGGGCGGCGGGTTCGAGCCGAGTGTAGAGGATCTTGGTGTGGGGTTGGTGGGGTGGGGGGTTAGGGTCCGGGTAGCCCGGGCCGATATGGCGTGCGCGGGTGAGGCCCGGTGCCCAGAGCGCTCTGGGGGCAGTACCGCCGGGCCGCCTCAACTACTTCCCCGCGGTACGCGCGGCAGTCACGAGTGAGGGCTGGCCGGTGCCCGGCCCGCGTGCGTCTCGCTCGAGGCGGGTCCCCCGGTGGGCGGGCGGGGCCTGCGCCCAGCTCCTCCGACAGGTGTGGCGCCCGGGGGCCTGCCGCCCAGCTCCTTCGGCGCCCGGGTGCCGTTGTGCTGGTCCGTGAATCGGTTCACGGCCTTGGGGGTGGGTGGAATGGGTCAGGGCCGGTCCCCTGGCGTGGGGGCCGGCCCTGGTGGTGAGGCACTCGCGCGCCAACGCGGTGCTCTCTCTGTCCCTGTTGCGGAGTCACCTACTTCAGGGGGCCGCCGGTTTCCCGACGGTGTGCTGGCCCAGCTTCTCTCCGCCGACCACACGAACACAACTTCCGCTTGGACGGGGGCGGACGAATATCGGGCGGGGGTCAGCGTTGCACGGCCTTGCTCGGGGTCCCGCCGGCGGCGTGTGTATGGACCGGCTTAGGTCGGTGCGGCTCCGGTCGGTCGTTTGTGCAAGTCAGGAGGCTTGCTGGGCAACGGTGGGGAACTTCCGCGAGTTCAGGGACACCAGTGAACGAATCACGGCGCATTTCAGGCCTTTCGGACGGGTGGTGAAGAGACGGCGCTTCGGGTGTCGGCGGGGTTCTGCCATGCTTGTAGTCCCGGTAAGGCGACGCCAATCGCCTCTGGGGGAGCGCCAGTTGGCGCTGCGGAGTCACCCATTTTTGACGGGAGGGCGCTGTCCCGCGCCCTCCCGTCCTTCGACGACTTCAGGGGCGCCGTCCTCGGTGTCCCGGACAGGGGCGTGTGATGCGTGTACGGCAGGAGGCTGCCCGGACGGGCGGGCGGCAGGACGGCGGGCGGGGCCGGTCGACTGGTCTGACGATGCCGCAGGCGGTCGTGATCAGCGTGGTGTTGCCGGTGGTGTTCGTCCTGGCGGTGGTGCTGAGCCTGCAGGGAACGCCGACCGGCCAGGTCTTCCAGCTGCTGGGCGGTGCGGGCGCGATCGGTGCGGCCCTGATCGTCGCGGTGATGCCGGGCCGCCGCGGCGTGATCGCGGCGGCGGCCCGGGCTGCTCTCCAGGCCGGCCGGTAAAGGGGGCGGGGCGTGGGACGCCGTGAACTGCCCGTCGACTACACCGTCTGGGCGCGCGGCCGACTGGCCCGCGCGCTGCGGGAGCTGCGGGTGCAGGCCGGGCTGACCTATGACGAACTCGCTGTGCGGACCGGGCTGTCCGCGGCGACGCTCAAGCGCGCGGCCTCGGGCCGCACCGTGCCTGCCTGGGAGACGATCACCAAGCTGGCCGAGGCCTGCGACGGTACACCCGAGGAGTACATCCAGCTGTGGCGGTCCGCCCGGGCCGCCGACCGCGGCCGCATGAAGGAGCTGCGCCGCCCGCCAGCACCAGCGCTGATCACCACGGCCGGACAGTTCAGCGAGACCTTGGAGTACCTGTACGAGAGCTCCGGCGCGCCGTCCCTACGTGAGCTCCAGGCACGGGCGGGCGGCGCGCACCTGCTCCCCATCAGCTCGGCCGCCCGGATCGTCACCCGCCAGGCACTCCCGGCCAGCCACCAGCAATGCGCTGCCTTTCTGACTGCCCTCGGCATCGGGCCCGGCCAGCTGCGTCGTCTCGTCGACGCCTACGACCGGATCACGGCGCACTCGACCGCTCCCTGGCGCGCACTCTCTGACCTCGAGGAGGCCTTCGGCATCAAGGCCGCCACGTTCGATGTCCCGGGTCCGGACGATGGCTCGGGTCTTGTCTATCGGCTCGACCCCCGCAACCTCCCCCGAGGTGTCGCCTTGAAGAGCCAGATGCTGCTTCTCATGGACCCGAGCGGCCGTATAACGGACGTACGCACGTAGCACCACCGGGCGGCCTGACCCCTTCTACTGGTCCCATTCCACTCCGAGGTCGGCGAGGGCGGCGAGTTGCACAGGGTGGAGTCGGTTGCGGCGTTGTCGCGTGTTGGCGAGCCACACCCCGGTGCGGTGCTCCGTCCCATCCGGCAGCCGTACCACCGCGCTCCGTCCCGGCAGGCC